>JAGQWH010000059.1 GCA_020437545.1 Ignavibacteriota bacterium | reverse complement strand
CCAAGTGGAATCCGGAAGCTAAAAAGAACTGGATGAGCTGATTTGATTTGGGATTTGGGATTTTTGAATTGGGATTTTAGATCTTTGATTTTCAATTTTAGATTATAGATTATAGATCTTTGATTTTTAATTTGTAGGATTTAAAATTGTGTAAGTTGTTTATTTTTATCCATTTTAAATTGTAGTTTTTATGTGTTAAAAAATATTTTTACTTTTTCAATTTATATTAGAAATTATATCAACTTAAAATAAATCAAAAATTTCCTGATGAAAAAAAAATCTTACTACTCTGCTTTTTTGATCATAACACTTCTGATTTTAAATTCAACAAAAACATCCACAGCATGTACAGACGCAAGGGTTACCGCAAAAGACGGATCGGTGTTGACAGCCCGTTCCATGGAATTTGGTGCTGCCATGAATTCCAGACTTGTAATTCGACCACGAGGAAGTGAGTTTGAATCACCTGCTCCCGGGAATACAAAAGGAAAAAGCTGGAAAGGTAAATACGGCTTTACTTATTTAGATGGATTGGGAATTGACTGTGTAGTTGACGGTTTGAATGAAGCAGGTTTAGGATTCGGAGCATTGTATCTCCCTGACTTTGCAAAGTATGAGGAAGTAGAATCTTCAATGAATGGAAGAGCAATATCTAATCTGCAATTAGGCGCATGGATATTGTCACAATTTTCAAATGTAGATGAAGTAAGGATTTCGCTTTCAGAGATAAATGTATGGGGAGAAAAATTATCAATATTTGGAAATGAATATGTTCCATTGCATTATGTTGTACATGACTCTTCAGGAAAAAGTATAGTACTGGAATGGGTTGATGGTAAACTATCAGTTTATGATAATACTATAGGTGTCATGACAAACTCTCCGCCATATGATTGGCATTTGACAAATCTAAGAAATTACATAAGTCTTTCACCTGATAATTCAAATCCGGTTGTAGTCGGAGGTATTACTTATCCTGCAAACGGACAAGGTTCGGGATTATTCGGGATGCCCGGAGATCCGACACCACCTTCAAGATTCATACAGACAGCGTTTGCTTTGACATCTTCAACAACTCCAAATGATGCAACTGAAGCTCTTATACTTGGCCAAAAATTATTGAACAGGGTTGATCTGCCTGAAGGTTTGGCAAGAGATCCCAAAAGCGGTGAGAGCGATATTACTCAATGGGTAGTATTCCGTGATCATAAAGATAAAGTTTATTATTACAGAACATATAATGATATGACACTGAGGGCGATAGATCTTAAAACGGCAGATCTTTCACCTGGGGTATCTGTGAGGAGAATGTCGATAGCGGTCACCTCTCCTACAGTGAAATTCATTGATCAGAATTCAATGGATGTTTTTTAGAGTTAATAGTTTCTCCGGGATTTATAAAGTTAATTTTAAAGCTATACATAGGGGTCAGAGCAAGAGTGAAGTAAGGATATAAATTAATAAATAAGAATATATTTTATTCATTTAGGAATTTACAAAAAGAATAGATTTATGCAAATTTGTTTGAGGTTTAGGAAAAGTGTTTGAGATAGATTTTGAATAATATTAAAATGAAAAACCGTTTAAACGGTTTTTATGGAAAGGGGTGAATATGGACGGACAAATAGTTAAGATCTGGATACATACATTTTTCAGTACAAAAGATATAAAGCCTTTGATAAAGAATACTTTTGAATCAGTACTGTACAGTAAAATCAGAGGTAAGATCGAAGAAGAGTTTAATTCTTATGTGAAAGAAATAGGTGGTACTGAAGACCATATTCACATATTGTTTAAGCTTAATCCAAGTTTTAGAATTACTGATATTCTCAAAAATATAAAAGGTGAAACTTCTCATTGGATAAATCAGAATGGTTTTCTTGAAGAAAAATTTACATGGCAGAAAAGTTATGATGCATATTCAGTAGATGAATCAAAGGTTAATCTTGTAGCTGAATTTATCAGGAATCAGAAAGAGTATCATTTAAAATTTACATTTCCTGAAGAAAGGGAAGCGTTTTTTAGAAAATATAGTAACTTGAGCACCGGCAGAAAAACCGTTTAAACGGTTTTTCTATCTATTTTTAACTAAATAAATTTATGGAAACCACTAAATCTCTTAAAGAAGAGATCACTCAAAACTGTCTCAACTTCACACTGACCTCATGGTCAAAACAAAAAGGGCTTAAACCACTTGTTATAGATAAAGCTGAAGGAGTTTATATCTATGATATCAGCGGAAAAAAAATAATTGATTTTTCTTCTCAGCTGATTGCTGTTAATATCGGTCATGGTCATCCGAAAGTTGCGGAAGCTGTAGCAAAACAAATGAGTGAAGTGAGTTATGTTCAGCCGGGAATGATGACGGAAGTCAGGGCAGAAGTAGGTAAAAAACTTGCCGAAATTTCACCCGGTACATTAAACAGAACCTTCTTTACTCTTGGAGGAGCTGAAGCAGTTGAGAATGCTATTAAACTTGCAAGGATTTATACAGGACGGCATAAGATCGTAACTTTATATCAGTCTTATCACGGAGCGACTTATGCTTCAGCTACTGCAGGAGGGGATCCCAGAAAATTTGCCATTGATTCACAGCAGTCACCGAATTTTGTTCATGTGGAAAATCCTTATTTTTACAGATGCCCGTGGAATAGTAAGACGCCTGAAGAGTGTTCGGAAAATGCAGCCGCCGCTCTGGAAAGAACTGTTTTGTATGAAGGACCAAACAGTATAGCTGCAATAATGCTTGAAGGTGAATCAGGATCTTCGGGGTGTATAAAATTCCCTCCGGGATACTGGAAAAAAGTAAAAGCAATTGCGGATAAATATGGTATTCTGACTATCGCAGATGAGGTCATGAGTGGTTTCGGCAGAACGGGAAAATGGTTTGGTGTCAATAATCACGAAATCGAGCCTGATATAATGTGCATGGCAAAAGGAATAACTTCTGCTTATGTACCTCTCGGCGGAATCATTGTGAAAGAAGAAATTGCCAAAACATTTGATGATAGACCCATGATGCTTGGATTAACTTATTCAGCGCATCCGGTATCTCTTGCAGCAGCAAATGCAGTAATTGATATTTACAAAGATGAAAACCTGATAGAAAATGCAGCTGCTATGGGTAAATATGTAAATGAAAAAATGTGTGATATGATGGGTAAACATCCGTCTATAGGGGATTTCAGAAATACAGGTTTACTTGGCTGTATGGAACTTGTAAAAAACAGGAAGACCAAAGAACCTATGGCAAGATGGAATGCTCCTCCGGATGAAATGGGAACAATGAATAAGGTAATGGCAAAAATATCCGAACTGGGAATGTTCACGCTTGGAAGATGGAATCTCATATTTGTTGCACCGCCATTATGCGTGACTAAAGAGCAGATCGATGAAGGAATGGAGATCATTTCGGAAGCATTGAAGATAGCAGATCAGGAGACAAATTAAGTATTAAGTATTAAGTATTAAGTATCAGGTGTAAATTTACAAATTATTAAAAATTAATTTGCTTATTGAAAAAGATCAAACTCATTTCAGATTTCGACGGGATCTGGACAAATCAGAATATAGAGGCTGAATATGTATGGGATTATATCATTAGTTCATTGTCAGAACTTACCGGTTCCGGCAAAGAACTGATTCAGAATAATCTGAATAAGTGTAAATCCGAAATGGATAAGGAAACATATAAATACGGCTGGTTTAATAATGGCAGTATTGCAGCATATTATCAGGAAGATCCATTTGGTGATAACAATGCAATATTTGATTATATAAATAAAAATGCCGGAATTGATCCCGAATTTAAAACCATTAAAGAAGCCATTCTGAAAAAATATGATTCTCTTGCGGACTTTTCACAGGCGTGTTTTATGAACTCAACTAAGAAATTTAAGGAAGAGGGGAAGCTCAATCCGGTTTCAACTACAAAAAAAATTGTTGATGAACTGAATAATTTAAATGTTGAAATAATTGTTGCTTCAAATTCAAAGACTGAAAAAATAAAGTATTTATTTTCAAAAGCTGAGATAGAGGTTACAGATGAGGTCTCACCGGAACGAGGAAAAGTGCATGCAAGAGGAGATGCAAAGAAATTTGTGATTGATAAAGAATACACAGAGCTTCCGGAATTTTTTGAAATCAGCGAAAAATACAAAGTACCATTACGAAGAAGCAGTTATTTTAAAATACTGTCTGAAGAAAAACCAGATTTTGTTATTGGTGATGTATTCTCACTGGATATTGCCTTACCATTATACCTGAGAATGAATGACGAATCATTTGGAAATTTAAAAGTAATTCAGAGAGTACAGCCATATACTCCTTACTGGGTAAAGGATTTTTTAAGTGAAGACAGATTTAAAGAAATTGCATTTATGGTCAAAAGTGTAGTAGAGCTGCCTTTTTTAATTCAAAATATAATACATTGAAAAAACATTTAAAAATTAAATTGCTTTTAACATTGTCTGTCTTGATATTGTTTATTTCAAGCTGGACCAGTGAAAATAAAAAGACAAATAAAACTAATGGGTCAAGTGTAAATATTTTAACAGAGGATGAAGTTTGTTTTGTGCGGGATGTTCTGCCTATTTTTCAGGAAAACTGTGCTTTAAGCGGGTGTCATAATTCTGAATCAAGGAAAGAAGGTATAGTACTGGATTCATATGAAAATATTATGGCCAGCAAAAAAGGGAGAGCTATTATACCTTATAATTTAAAGAGAAGTAAAGTATATAAAAAAATTACAGAAGACACAAAGGATGACAGAATGCCTCCTCCACCAAATGAATCATTGACAGGGGGTGAGATCTCAATCATCGGAAAATGGATAATGGAAGGTGCACCTAATTCAAATTGTGCCGTTGACATGAAAGATTCAGGTAAGGAAAAGACGGAAAGTGATCCACCGGTTATACCTGAAACCTCTTCAGGCAATTGTGATACGTTGGGTCTTATATATTCTGATATTCAACCGATATTAGAAAAAAATTGCTATAAGTGTCATTCCGGAAATTCACCTGATGAATTATTCAATCTTGAAACTTATTCCCAGGTAAAGCAAAAAGGTGATGAAGGTAAATTATTCGGGGCAATAAACCATCTTCCCGGATTTAAACCGATGCCGAGAAAATCTCCCAAGTTAAGCGGTTGTGATCTTGAAAAATTCAATGCGTGGATAAACGCCGGAATGAAAGAGTAGTATTTAAGCCTGAAAAAAAACCGACTCAAAATTTTCACGTTTTAAAAAATAAGGATATTCATTTTGTCAGATAAAAATTTTATAACAGAAGAATATGATGAAGATATAAAATCCTCACCTCTTTTCAGTGAAGATCTTGAACCGGTTATAAAATCCAAAAGGACATGGGGAACATGGAACTATGCTGCTCTATGGATCAGCATGAGCTTATGCATACCTACATATATGCTGGCCAGTTCGCTTATAGAAGGAGGCATGAACTGGTGGCAGTCAATCCTGACAATTTTCCTGGGTAATACAATCGTTTTGATTCCGATGATCTTAAACGGACGAGCCGGTACAAAATACGGAATACCTTTTCCGGTTTTTGCCAGAGCAAGTTTTGGTGTAAGAGGTGCAAATATCCCGGCATTACTTAGAGCAATTGTTGCATGCGGCTGGTTTGGCATTCAGACATGGATCGGCGGATTTGCAATTTATCAGATGCTCAGAGTATGGTTTCCTTCTCTTGATAATTTACCCGAATTGTTTCCAATATCGTTTGATCTTCATACCGGACCGGCAATTACATTTTTTCTATTCTGGTTGCTGAATATGTATGTGGTCTATCTAGGCGTTGACAGTATTAAGAAATTGCTTGTTTTCAAAGCATACTTCCTGCCGGCAGCGGCTCTTGCACTTATGTTCTGGGCTATTTATGAGACTGACGGTCTTGGTCCAATACTTGATCAGCCTTCCAAATTCACAACCAGCACTGAGTTCTGGAATTTCTTTTTTCCTGCACTGACAGGTATGGTCGGATTCTGGGCTACACTTTCTCTTAATATTCCTGATTTTACACGTTATGCTAAAAGTCAGAAAGCGCAGGTCAACGGACAGATAATCGGTCTTCCGCCTTCGATGACATTGTTTGCTTTTATTGGAGTTGTTGTTACTTCAGCCACCTTTTTAATATATGGAGAAACTATCTGGGATCCTGTTGTACTTGCAGGCAGATTTGAAAATAAAATTTTAGTAAGCATCACAATGATCGCAATTGCGATCTCAACATTAGCTACAAACATTGCAGCAAATATAGTTAGTCCTGCCAATGATTTTGCAAACCTTTCCCCCGGGAAGATTAATTTCAGAAAAGGCGGATACATAACCGGCATAATAGGTGTGTTAATATTTCCATGGAAACTGATCGCAGATCCTAACGGATATATTTTTACCTGGCTGATTGCTTATTCAAGTTTGCTTGGACCTGTTGGTGGAATTATGATAGCTGATTATTATTATATTAAAAGACAAACGCTGAATGTCAATGAGTTGTATAAGGTAAAAGGTGTATATACTTATTCTAATGGTTTTAATAAAAATGCGGTTATTGCTTTATTACTTGGGATCATTCCAAACGGACCGGGATTTCTTTTGACAGTCGGACTTATCAGCAATGATGTTTTCCCTGAATGGATCTCACATTTATATAATTATGCATGGTTTGTCGGATTTGCGGTTTCGTTTGTTGTTTATTATTTATTGATGAGAAAAAATTCTACTCCTAAATTATTAAACTAAAATTTAAATTTATGTCAATCTTAATTAAAAACGGGCGTGTGATCACAGCTTCTGAGGATTACACTGCAGATATTTTTATAGAGGATGAAATGATTTCTGCAATTGGGAAAGATCTGAAATTTGATGCAGATGAAATTATCGATGCATCCGGAAAATTTATTTTCCCCGGAGGGATAGATCCTCATGTACACCTCGACATGCCTTTCATGGGAACATTCTCAAGTGACAATTATGAAACAGGAACCCTTGCTGCGCTTCACGGCGGAACTACAATGGTGATCGATTTTATTCTTCAGACTCAGGGAAAATCACTCTATTCAGCATTGGAAGAATGGAGAGGAAGATCAGACGGTAACTGCTATGGAGATTATTCTTTTCATATGGCTGTCACTGATTTTAATGATGATACAAAAAAAGAAATAAAAAAACTTATTGAAGTTGAAGGAATTACTTCATTTAAAACTTTTATGGCTTATAAAGGTGCTTTGATGATAGATGACAGGCAGATGATCGGGCTTATGAATGAAGTAAGAGATTATGGAGGGATTGTCACAGTCCATGCAACTCACGGAGATATTATAGATTTTTTAATTGCCAAACATGTATCTGAAGGTAAACTTTCACCTCTCTATCATTATCTGTCACAACCGGAGATAACTGAATCTGAAGCTTCTGGCAGGTTTGCGGATATGGCTTATAATACCGGAGTTCCTGCTTATATAGTTCATATGACCTGTGAAGGTGCATTAAATGAGATCCGGAGAGCCACAGAACGTAATCAGAAAATGTTTGTAGAAACATGCATCCAATATTTACTCCTTGATGCTTCATTATATGAAAAAGATTTTGAAGGAGCAAAATGGGTAATGAGTCCGCCTTTAAGAGAAAAGAAAGATCAGAAAAGTTTATGGGCAGGAATAAATCAGGGATTGGTTCAGGTGGTTGGAACCGACCATTGTCCATTTGAATGGAAGAAAAAGCTCATGGGTGAAAAGGATTTTTCCAAAATTCCGAACGGACATCCCGCAATTGAACACAGAATGGAATTGTTATACTCAGAAGGGGTGGAAAAGGGAAAGATCAGTTTGAATAAGTATGTAGAGGTGACATCGACTAATGCTGCTAAGATCTTCGGAATGTTTCCGAGAAAAGGAACAATTGGAATTGGTTCGGATGCTGATGTTGTAATATTTGATCCGGAAAAAAAACATGTTATCTCTGCTGAGACACATCATATGAATGTTGATTATTCGGCATATGAGGGATGGGAAGTAAAGGGAAAAGTGGAAACGGTAATGTTGAGGGGAAGAATTGCAGTTGATAAAGGAAATTCGAAAGTTGAGAAAGGTTATGGAAAGTTTATAAAAAGAGGGAAGGTTTCGAAGGTTATTTGATTTTTTCTGACGGGAGGTGTGGCACATTTTTTTTAAACAAAGTGTATACTTAATAATTAAGTTTAATCTTTATATTTAGTCTGCTATTTTTATCAAGAAAATGTGCCACACATGGTAAGTAAAACGGATAAACGATGAAAGGGAAGTTTTATTATGAAATTCAAGGAAGGCCAGATATTTCACATCTACAACCAGGGAAACAACAGGCAAAAAATATTTTTTAATAGGAAAAACTACATTTACTTTTTAAAAAAAGTAAGAAAATTCATCCATCCGTATTGTGATATTTTATCCTACTGTCTGATCCCAAACCAGTTTAATTTTCTGATATATGCGAATTCTTTGACTGTCTCTAAAGATGAAAAAGACAGATACCATTTAAGCGAAGGATTAAGGATATTATTAAGCTCATATTGCAAAGGAATAAACATTCAGGAAAAACGAACAGGTTCACTCTTTAGGCAAAATTCACATATCAAATGTCTTGATATAAATTCATATTCTGCTTTAGCATGCTTTGTTTATACCCTTCAGAAACCTAAATATTCAGGTCAGGTCTTAAATTTAACAGATTGGGAATTTAATGCATATAAAGATTATGCAGGATTAAGAAATGGGACTCTTTGCAATAAAACTTTGACTTATAGTTTACTGGGAATTGATTCCGGAGATATAAAGCTATTTTCAAATTCAATTATTCCAAAAGATTTGTTGAAAAGTATTTTTTAAAGATTAAAATGATCTATAGTTTATAAATCTGTGTTACATTTCTAACTTATTAATTTTTAGATTGATTTATCAAATCATAGAATTCATTTTATAAATAACTAATTTGTTAATCACATAAATTTAATATGATTTTATAAAAATTATTCAATAATATGAAAACCTTAATTTATACTCTCTTTGTAATTTTACTATCAACAGTTTCTTCATATTCGCAATGGTCAAACGATCCACAGACAAACCTTCTTATCTCCGGAGCAGCCGGTGAACAAGCGCTTCCTAAAATTGTCAATACTGCAGATCAGGGATCTTATATTTGCTGGTTTGATAACAGAAACGGAAGTTATGCGGTTTATCTACAGAGATTGAATTCACTTGGTGAAGCACAGTTGGGAGACGGACTGCTTATCAGCAATAATTCACAGAGTTCATCGCTGGTGGATTATGATATGATTGTTGATGATAGTGGTAATGCTATAATTGCTTTTACTGATACAAGAAACGGTTCAGCAATAAATCCTTTTGTATATAAAATCAGTCCTGCCGGAAATTTTCTCTGGGGAGCAAACGGGATCAATCTTGCAAATGATTTTAATACTTTTCAGCCGAATCCAAAATTAGCAAATACCACCGATAACAGCATAGTCGTAGCATGGGTATATAGTTCTTCTCCTAATAAGATTGCGCTTCAGAAAATTTCTCCGGGAGGTGATAAACTCTGGGGTACTGATCCCATCTATTTAGCCGGTGCAGGTACAGAAAATTTTACATACCCGGCAATGGTAACTTCAGATAACAATTCGGTTATTCTTTTATGGTCAGGTTATTCCGGTAATTTTTTAAATCCTGTAAATTACAAACTATACTCTCAAAAATATTCTTCATCCGGAACAGTGAACTGGAAAGATACTGTATATAGCTTAGGTAATATCCAGGGATTTTTTACACCTAAAATCTTTTCGGATGAAAACGGCGGAGCATTGTATGTATGGCAGGATTACAGATCATCCGGTACTATAGCAAGTTCCTATGTACAGCATTATTCATCAACAGGAACCCGGTTTTTTCCTTTGAACGGTTCAGAGGTATCAACCGATGGTGCTTTCAGCAATTTTGACGCCTGGGCTTCTTACATGCCTTCAACAAATGAAACTTATCTTGTATGGAAACAGGCAAATGGAAATCAGAATCTTTTTGGAATTTACGGGCAGAAATTTTCTTCTGACGGAACAAGATTGTGGACAGACAATGGCAGAGAATTCATTCCTATGGGATCAAACTCATATATTAATCAGGTTTGTTTTACTTATGATACAAATATTGTATATGCTTTTAATGAATCAGTATTTGGCAGTAATAATAATCTATTAAAGGCTTTTTCTTCTGACAGGAATGGAATAATACAATGGGGAGGGACAGTAAAGGATATCAGCAGTATCTCAAGTCCTAAATCAAAAGTTGTTGCAACTATCAGCAGCCTTGGAGTAACTAAAATTGTCTGGTCTGATGACAGAAATGCAAACAGGGATATTTATGCTCAGAATATTAATTCAAACGGAACTCTTGGAAATACCGGTGTAAATATTGTCAATAATAATCAACCGGCAGAGTTTGAACTTTTTCAGAATTATCCTAATCCGTTTAATCCTGGTACAATAATAAGTTATAGCTTGAAGAATTCAGGATATGTTAAACTTAAAATTTTTGATATTCTTGGAAATGAAGTTTCAGAATTAGTGAATAAGGAACAAAATTCAGGAAGCTATCAAATTTCATTTGATGGTACAGGATTATCAAGCGGTGTTTATTATTATACTCTAAGCTTTGATAATATAAATGCTTCAAAGAATATGCTTTTGCTGAAATAATAAAATGTAATTTTAAATTAATCGTAATTTAATGTTATACAAAAATTCGCTAATAGCTTTTTTTGTTCTTTTCATTTTTGGCTCTCAGGATATAATTGCTCAGCAGGAACCGAGTAATTTATTTCTGAAAGATAATAAGTTTGTAAACAATAATGCTGAAAGCTCTTCATTAAACGGCCTTGGATTGATTGCTGTTGTTTTTCCAATTAACCCGATCTTTTTGATCGAGAATAAAAAATTTTATGCTGGCATAACCAAGGAATTTTCATTAAGTCTTTACCCCGTTGGGAGATTAGCAGCTGAATATTCTTTGATATTCAGGAAAACACACCTTAATCAGTTAAGATTTTCTTACAATTATGATATCCCCCTGGTTGCCCGGGATTTTGCCGTAATATTTTGATCTTTGGGCGGAGGATATTTTACGGATTTTGAGAAGTACGGATATTTTCCGCAGACTTCAGCTAATTTTCTTTTACCTGCAACAGATGATATAGCAGTTAATGCTTATTTCAAAGTCAGGAATGTATTTGTTGCTGATGATAAAGGTTCAGACGTTTTTGATATTTCTCTTGGATTCGGAACCATTTTCAGCTTCTGATAAAAAATTACATCTGGGTCTTAATAATTTATTAAACGTGATCATTATTTAATAAGGCTGCAGCATCTTTGTCAATATACCATTTTAACTGACCTTTGTCTTCACTAATATGAGAAGCCGGATATTTCATATAACCATTTTCTTTCTCAAGTATCTCTTTTAAAACTTTTGCTTTATTCTTACCTGTTATCATAAAATAAATTCTGTCCGAATTATTTATCACCTTTCCAGTCAGAGTAATTCTCTTTTGTCCCGTATATGGATTCATGGCAACTTCACAATAATTATCTGAATTCAGTAAATACATCTGATCAGGAAATATTGAAGCTGTATGACCGTCATCTCCCATACCGAGAAGTATGATGTCAAACTGAGGTAAATTGTTATTCAGTCTTAAATTATTTCTCAAAACTCCTGCATAGCGTTCCGCCTCATCGTAAGGAATATTTTCACCTTCGATCTGGTGTATGTTCCTTTCGGGAATATTAATTTCGCTTAATAATGATTTATAAGTCATGCCAAAATTACTTTCATCACTTTCAGGCGGCACACATCTTTCATCAACCCAGAATATATTTACCCGCGCCCACTCAATTTTATTCTTATAATTATCAGCAAGTGTCTGAAATAATAGCTTAGGTGTATTACCGCCTGATATTGCAATGCTGACTTTACTCTTTTTTAATAAGACAACATCAAAAATTTTTTTTAACTCTGATGCCATCGAATCTGCAAGATCCTGAGGTGTTTCAAATATTTTCACTGAAGATGTGATAATTCAAAAAATGTTTAAATTAAAAAAAATCAAAAATCAAAAATCAAAAATCAAAAATCAAAAATCAAAAATCAGCTATAGCTCACAATAATTACCATCATCAGAAAGATTCTTGCACGGATACCTCCATTTAAAATCTCTCCCGGCTATCAGATCATCTGCGCAATCGGGTCCCCACGAGCCGCCAGGATAACCATATACTTTGATATCAGGATATTTTTTCCAGGCATTCAGTATCGGCTGGATGAATCTCCAGCAAGCCTCTACTGCATCTTCCCTTATGAAAAGTGTTGAATCACCCAGCATGCAGTCAATCAGAAGTTTTCCGTATGCATCCGGTAATTGTGTACCGGAAAGATCGGAATAGTGAAAATCCATGTTGACGTTTTTTACTTTGAATTCTGTACCCGGAACTTTCATGGCAAACTTTACAAGTATTCCTTCATCAGGCTGAATACGTATTACAAGCATATTATAAGATTCTGCAATATCATGCTTGCTTTTGAAGAGTCTGTATGGTGTTGGTTTAAAATGTATGACTATTTCAGTTACTCTGGTTGGCAGTTTCTTACCTGTCCGAATGTAAAAAGGTACACCACCCCACCTCCAGTTGTCAATAAAAAATTTCATTGCTATGAATGTCTCCGTCCGTGAATGTTCACGAACATCTTTTTCTTCCCTGTATCCTTCTGAAGCATTTCCCCGGATTTTTGATGAAGTATATTGTCCGCGCAAAACGGTTTTTTCGACTTCATCAATATTAATTGGACGAAGCGACTGAAAAACCTTTAATGATTCATCCCGGATCGACTTTGAATCAAATGAAGAAGGTGGTTCCATTGCAGTATAACCGACGAGCTGCAGCAGATGATTTTGTACCATGTCTCTCAATGCACCCGCATTATCATAATAACCGCCACGGTTTTCTATCCCGATACTTTCGGCCGAAGTTACTTCCACATATTCTACATAATTCCTGTTCCATATCGGTTCGAATATCCCGTTTGCAAATCTTGTTACCAGTATATTCTGAACAGATTCTTTTCCGAGATAATGATCTATCCGGTATATCTGATCTTCAGTAAAATATTGTCTTATCTTTTTATTTAATTTTAATGCGGACTCAAGATCGTGCCCAAAAGGTTTTTCAAGTATTATCCTTGTCCATGATCTTTTGCTTTCATTTACATTCAATCCGCATACTGCAAGATTTTTAAGTATCGGAGAAAGTGAATCAGGAGGTACAGCCAGGTAAAACAAACGGTTACCTTTTATATTCTTGTCATTTTCGAGAGATTCAATCTTATCACGAAGTCTGATGTATGAATTTTGATCATCATAATTTTCCGACATATAAAATATGTTTTTTTCAAATTTATCCCAAAGATCATGATTGAAATTATCTTTATCTGTGAATTCAATAACTGAACTTTTCATCGAATCCCTGAAACTCTCATCATCAAGATCTTTTCTGGAAAATCCCAGAATAGTAAAATTTTCCGGTAATAATTTTTCACTGTAAACTTTGAAAAGATCAGGGATAAGCATTCTTCTTGTAAGATCTCCACTGGCTCCGAATATTACCATTACACAAGCATCAGGAACTTTCACTTTTTCTGTAAACTCTTCTGATTGATTTTTACCTTCTTCTGTGATCATTAACTGGTTTAATTATTTTATATTTTACCAAAAGTATATACAACTTTCAACTTTCAACTTTCAACTTTCAACTTTTAACTTTCAACTTTCAACTTTCAACTTTCAACTTTTAACTTTTAACTTTCAACTTTTAACTTTTAACTTTTAACTTTTAACTTTCAACTTTTAACTACTTCTTATGTATATTATGCCCGCCAAATTCATTCCTCAGCGCTGCAAGTATTTTAGCTCCGTATGATTCAGCTTGTCTTGATCTGAATCTCATGAACAATGATTCTGTGATCACTGGAAGAGGTATACTTTTTTCAATTCCATCAAGTACTGTCCATCTTCCTTCACCGGAATCTTCCACATAATCTTTTATATCTTTAAGATCTTTATCATCTTTCAAAGCATCTGTCAGAAGTTCAAGAAGCCATGATCTCACAACACTGCCTTTCCCCCAGAGACCTGCCACACCTTCAAGATCGATATTGTAATCAGAAGCATGCATAAGCTCAAATCCTTCTGCATATGCCTGCATCATGCCGTATTCAATTCCGTTATGAACCATTTTTACATAATGTCCTGAACCGCTTGTGCCAATATATTTATATCCTTCCGGTGGCGCAAGAGATTTGAAAATTGGCTCGCAGTGTTCAAATATTTTTTTCTCTCCGCCAATCATAACACAGTATCCTATCTGAAGTCCCCATATACCGCCGCTTGTTCCGACATCAAGATAATTAATTTCCAGATCTTTTAATTCATTGAACCTTCTTACTGAATCCTTGTAATAAGAATTACCTCCGTCTATGAGTATATCTCCCTTTGAAAGTAAAGGTACTAGAGATTCTATCATATTCGTGACGATCTCACCTGAAGGGATCATCATCCATACAAGCTTCGGACCTGTAAGTTTCTCAATAAGTTCTTCAAGTGAATATGAGCCGACAGCACCTTTCTTTTCCATTTCCTTTATCTTATCATGAGTTCGGTTATATACTACAACTTCATGTCCGTCTTTTAAAAGACGCTCAACCATAAAAGCCCCCATTTTTCCTAAACCAATAAATCCAATTTGCATTTCTTACTCCTTATTATATAATAGTTAAATTAAAAAATAAATCTTAAATAGATGTTGATTCTGATTAAGTAAATTTTATATTATTCACATTTTTTATAAAATCAAACTAATTAATATCATTCATATACTCAGCTACGGATTAGTTTAAATAACTTTTTTTAATATTTTAAAAAGTTTTTTAAATCCTCTCTCAATATCTTTGCCAAGATCAATTTTTATAACACGGCGGTTATGTTTGACAAGTGATTCATAATCTCCTATAGCCTGCGAATTTTTCAGTATTCCAAATGTATAAGGTTTATCCGGTATAGCAATATCCCTGGTATCTTCTGCCACTATCTGAACAAACACACCGTTATTCGCACCTCCTTTATGAAGCTGTCCCGTTGAATGTAAAAATCTCGGACCGTAACCGACTGTGGTTGCAATTTCCTTTCTGCTTCTTATCAGCTCCCTTATCTTCTGAAGATACTTCTCGTTAATTTTATCTTTTTGTATGTATGCCATGATAGCGGCGTAGTCACCTTTTTTTATGTGTTTAAAAAAGTATGATAAATATTTTTCAATATTCCATTCCGATGGTTTATCATTACCCGGAAGTTTATCTCTGTTAAGCTGTTCATCTAAATATATCTTTATCCCTTCTTTTTCTGCAGCCGGTGTCTGAACAGGCAGTTTACTATTCTCTTCATAATACTCAAGAACTTTACCCGTATTATCTTTGCTTTCTTTTACATTCGGTTCATCAAAAGGATTAATGCCGAGAACAGCTCCCATTACTGCAGTTGCAAATTCCCATAGATAAAACTGTCCACCTATATCATAAATGTCTTTAAGTCTTATATTGATTGAGTTTATTTTTTTTCCTGTGAGTTCTTCAAAAATTTTCTTTTCATCTTTGTTTTCTTTTCCTAAAATGAATCTTACAAAAACCCTGTCCTTTTTATAGGAAGATCTTTTACCTAATCCTTCCCCTTCAACAGGGAGAATACCTTTGCCTTCTTTTCCTGTGCTTTCGGCTATGAGCTGCTCTGCCCAGTATCCGAATGAGCTCAATTCATAGGGGAGAAAAAAAGTTAATTTATCTTTTCCTTCAAGTGCCAGCTCTCCTGCTATTGTCCCGAGCATTATTCCCGGATTCATTTTCGTATTTACACGCATGCATCTCTCCATCATTACTTCGGCATTGTTCAGTAATAATTTAATATCAACTCCGATCAAAGATGCAGGTACAAGACCGAAATATGATAAAGCAGAATACCGCCCACCTATGTCAGCCGGATTAATAAATATTTTTCTGAATTTTTTCTCACCGGCTACAGATTCCAGATGTGTACCCGGATCCGTCACGGCTGCAAATTGCTTTCCCGCTTCTTCACCTTTTAACTTTTTAACTTTATCAAAAAAATATCTGAAGAAAGAATCAACCTCAATAGTGGTTCCGGATTTACTTGATACTATAAATATTGTCTTTTCAATATCTATCGAATCTTCAATGTTAAGAATAGTCAAAGGATCAGTTGTATCAAGTATTTGTAAATTCAGATAACCTTCTTTAATGCCGAAAGTATCCCTGCAAACTTCAGGACACATACTGCTCCCTCCCATTCCCATTACGACAGCATGAGTAAATCCGCTTTCCCTGAGTTCATTTGTAAAAGTATTGATCTCGTCACAGTTGCTGATCATGTCTGAAGGAAGTGACATCCAGCCAAGCCTGTTATTAATTAGTTCTTCATAGTTCCCGCCTTTTTTCCATATAGTAGTATCCTTATCCCATATTCTTTTTACAACATCCTTGTTTTCAAATTTTTTTAAAGTCTTGCTTATCCCGGATTTGGTTTTTCCAAGCCTGAATTCTTTTTTATCGGGTTTCATTTTGTTATGATATTTTTAAATTATTTTTATTGTGTAATTTTAAATAAATACTTGTGATGTGTTTCCCCGGAAAAAATTACGGTTATGGAAAATAAGAATCAGATAAAATGTTCCGGTTAGCAATTCTTTTTCGGTATAAATAAAATATGTATTCAAACTAAAAAAATTTTATTTCAAAAACTATGTGAATATAGTTTTTATTATGCGGGATAATTGTGAATGATAATTCGTAGATATTAATTGTGTAAAATTGTATACAATGATAAAAATAAAAATTTTTTATATAACAGGTTTTTGGTTAAATGTAAGTTGTATAAAAAAAATAAAATTTCTATATTTATCCACTAAATAATTTAAAGAGTAAACAAGTATGAAATATCTGATTGATTCTGAATCATATTTCTCACATACATTATCTGCTTTAACATAGGTTTATGTTATTAACGGAATTTTGTTTTTCTGATTTAAACAGAATAACAAATGTTTGCTCATTCGTTTAAAATTCTGATTATAGAATTTTAGTTTGGCATAAAATTTTTAGAAAATAATTAAAGGAAGGCAATCACAGTAAACTCACACACTTCAACTGCCTTTGTCTTTCTTATGTTTGCCGGATAGTTAATTTATTTTTCTGTCAGATAAAAATATTACCGGTGAATATCTTTTCTATTCTGAAATCATTTCAAATCTTTAAGATATCTTGTGCTTTACAGGAATTGATCTGTTTTGTTATTTCAGAATTAGAAATGAATCCTGCTCTTTTTGTAATTTTGAATCAGTGTAATTTATACATATCAAGTTCTTTTAAATAAACAACAACTCCTGTAATCCTATCAATGAATGAACCCGGCTTCCGGGAGTTAAATTTTTTAATAATTAAACCCGATATAATTATGAAAAAATCAAATTACTTTTTTCATTTCTTTACGTTCATTTCAATTCTGATCTTTTCAGGTAATCTGCTTGCGCAAAGCGATATAATTCCCCTGGAAAGAAAATTAAAAGGTCCGGATATAAATAATTTTTCCGGAGAAAAACCACCGGATAATAATTCTGATGCGATCATCATTAATGTCCCCGGAAGTTATTCTACTATCCAGGCTGCAATAAATGCAGCTAATAACGGTGATATAATTCAGGTAGCTGCCGGTATTTACAGAGAGAATCTTACTATAAATAAATTTATACAGCTAAGAGGCTCAAATTATACAGTTAATCCGAATACAGGTATCAGAGGACCGGAGACTGTTATTCAGCCGGGAACATCAGATCCCGATCCGAATAGTATTACTGCGGTTAATATTTTATATATTACATCCGGCGGAAGTGGTTCTATTATAGACGGATTTACATTTGACGGTGATAATACTTTGATTACAAGCGGAGTAAACATGAACGGTGCTGATATAGATGCAGTCGAAGGTATCAGTGCTTATGATGGTCTTTCCAATACTACTATCAGTAATAATATTATTAAGAATCTGAATTATGCAGGAATTGATCTTTATAATTATACAAACAACGGTGCTTCTACTTATGATAATTTAATAACGAATAACAAATTTGATAATATTATCCCTGCTTCTTTCGGTATCGGTGTACTCATATATAATAATTGTTACACTTCAGTAACTTATAATGTAATGACAAGAGTGCGCATAGGTGTTCAGACAGGTAATTATTATAATGCTGATCTCGGATCAAATCATTCGATAAGTCATAATGATATTGAATGTTCGAGACTGGGTATATTTCATAATCTCGCCTATTCAAATGCTACTACTTACACTTTGGACAGTAATAACATTACAACTTTTGTTGGCTCAACAAATAATAATGGTATCCTTGTATCCTCTTTTCAGGGTGCTGTTGCTGTTAATATGAATGGCAATAATGTTTCTGATGCAAGAATTGGATTCAATCTGTGGAACTGTCCGACTTCAAGTACAATAACCGTAACTGGCGGTACCGCATCAAACTGTAATATCGGAGTATTTGCAAATAACTATGACGGCTATTCTTCGAATGCTGCTTCGAGTATTTATGCAATGACAGGTGTTACGATCACGAACTGTGATACTGCAATAAAGATAAAAGACAATGATCTTAATTCTAACAATGCAACTGTCGCTCTGAATATTAACAATACTACCAATGTAGTTAATGGCACAGGTATCGGTCTTTTGATAGAAGGCGGTGATGCTTCCGTATTATTCAACGGAGTTGCTCCGGTTGATTTCAGCACTTCACTTACAACTTATATCCGTCTTGCAACTAACGGTACGACCGTTCCTTCAGCTTCTATAAATGCTCAAAGTGTAAAGTTTGGTGGCGCTGACGGAACAACTATGTCAAATGCTCAGCTGTTTGCGGTCGAAGATAAGATCGATCATAAAGTTGACTGGAATAATCTTGGTTTCGTTTCGGTAAAAGCATTCAATAATTATGTAACTACAAACAGCTTCTATCCGCCAAATACTTCTGCCGGTCTTATTCAAAGCGGAATCGATGTGGCTGTACCGGGAGATACCGTAAATGCCGGTACCGGTACTTTCAATGAAAATGTTATTTTAAATAAATCAGTAACTCTTATAGGGAACGGTACATCTTCGACAATTATAGCTCCATCTGTTTCCTGTACGGGAAACGGCTTAACAATTTCTTCCCCAAATGTTAATGTCAATGATCTCAGAGTTACTGATTTTAATTATGGAATTTTAACTTCATCTACTAATACAAATCTATATAATGTTGAAAGCGTTTTAAATTGTAATTATGGCATCAATACAGGTAACGGCACCAATGGGCTTACTATGGTTAAATGTAAGTTCAATAATAATACAAACGGCGGATGGCGTGCAGGTACAGGTGATCTTGTAAGTAATGTCATAATGGACAGTTGCGAAGTTAAAGGTAACAATTCTAATCCTGCTACGGGTTTCGGTATGTTCATAGCCGCATCTTCTTCTATTACTAATGTATTTGACAATATTACAATTAAAAATTCAGACTTCAGTAATAACCTGAAGAAAGGTATGTATTTTGAAAAACTTAGTAATGCTTTGATCGATAATATTATTATGAACAACAGCGGAACTGATGCCGCTTATGGATTTAATAACGGAATAGATGTCAATCTGAAATATGGTACTTACTCAAATATTGTGATTCAAAACAGTTCAATTACTAACTGCGGTTCAAACGGTACTTCAGTTGATCCGAATAACCCTTCAGCTCTTGCCATCAAAGCAAGAGATGATGCACCTTCATATAATTCCAATCCGGCTATTCTTACCGGTTTTACTTTGAAAAACTGTTTTGTATCAGGTCCGGTCAATGGTTTGCGTTTTGGTGAATTCAATAAAACAAATAATTCTCCTACGGGAAATACAGTTATTGAAAATAATTTCGGCGGTGCTTATTCAAATAAAGC
>JAGQWH010000058.1 GCA_020437545.1 Ignavibacteriota bacterium | reverse complement strand
CATAAACTTTCAAAGAAACAAATCCCAATTCCGAAATCCCAAATTCCAAATTTGTGGAAGGGTTGAACGGGTTTGGATAATTCTGATAAAGATGAAACTTCTCAGGTACGTTTATGGTGCTGATATTATTAATGGAGACTGTTCCGCCATTTTCTATCTTACCGATAACATTATTTCCGGCTATGAAACCGTTCTCATTTGATGGGAAAAAATAGTTTATATAAGTTGTATATGGGTAAATTATATCTCTCCAAGTGCTTCCCTGATCTTCTGATTTTATACCATTATTACCATATTGACCAATAAGTACATTATCATTTACTAAATGAATATTGTAAATTGCATTTAAGATTTCATTTGAATTTATACTCAATATCTGTTTTCTGATTGCTTCAACCCAGGTCTGACCGGCATTTGTCGATTTATAAATTATAAATTTAAATGAATTAAAAGGGTTTTCATATAAATAGCTTAAATAAACTGTTTCAGAATTTTTAAATATCAGATTTTTACGACGATCACTGCTTTGAGGAAAAGTATAAGAAGTAAACCAGGTAATACCCCCGTCTGTAGTTCTGTAAATATTGTTATTATAAACTTCATAGCTCATTGCATATCCATTAAGATTGTCTGTAAATGACAGATCACCTAATTTTGGAACCTGATCTTTTTCCTGCCATGATATACCTCCATCCTGAGTTCTGTAAAAGTAATCCGAACCCGGTTTTATCAAATACCCTGTATTCTGATCCGTAAAATATGTCTTTGTATAATCAACAGGAAATCCTGTATAGCTGAAATTCCATGTATTCCCGAAGTCAGATGAACGACCAAAATATCCGGATTTACATGCCGCAAAAAGATACAGATTATCAGGGGAATTCAGATTCTGAATATCCAGAGTATCAAGATTCATTATCAGCGACCATGAGTTTCCTCCGTCATTAGTCTTTATGATCTTATCACCGCCTGCAATGACACCGGTATTATTATCAGAGAAAAACAAACTATGTGACTTTTCTATTAAAGAGGTTGTTTTTAATTCCCAGTTCAAACCTTTGTCAAAAGACTTAACTACATATCCACCTGTACCTACAGAATAAAATATGTTTTGCTCATAAGCGATTTTACCGGTAGGTAAATTCTCTGACTGTACAAAAGTATTCCATGTAACAGCTCCGTCAGTTGTTCTTTTAAAATCATGATAATATATTGAATATCCTGTAAGTTGATTTTCAAAATATTGAATATTACCGCCTACTCCTTTGTCTACCCAGTTTAAGCCACTGTCTGTAGATTTAAAAACATTGTAAACCCAGTCGCTAACGTAAACATTATTCTGATCTACATAAAATATGTTTTCAGCATGTATGGTACTGCTTCCAACATTCCAGTTTGAGCCGCCATTTGTCGTAACCCATATTTTATTATCAAAATTTGCATAAGCCAACCCGTGTTCAGAATCGTAAAATTCCAGTTTTGTTATTCTGGAAGGAAAGGAATATTGCACAAACCAGTTTATTCCGGTATTAGTGGTTTTAAATAAAACATTTTCCGCTATGGCAAAACCATTACTGGGGTTGATAAAGTCAATATCCCATAAACCATTATCTGTTGTGAAACAGGAAGTCCAGTTAACTCCGCCGTTTGTAGTTCTGTACAAATTACCCGATGTCCAGTCCGGATAATTTATATATCCTGTATACTCATCCATAAACATAAATTCAGTCCAGTTATTTCCATATTCAAGCTCAGTAATTTTACTCCAGCTGTTTGCAGCGTTAGTGGTTTTGAACAAGATCGAATTGTCGGATATAATATATCCTGTATTATCATTTATGAAACTGATGTCTCTAAGATTATAACCGGTAGGCTGAGGACTTATCCACTGCCATTGTCCGTTGGCAGTTCCGGAAATCAAAGCCGTCAAACAAAAGAAAACAAAAATCAGAGTTTTCATAAAAAATTTTTTTAAAAAATTATTTTAATAAAACCATCCGTTTAGTCTCAACAAAACCTCCGGATTCCAATTTATAAAAATACACACCACTGGGTAGTTGATAATTGACAGTTGAGAATTGATAGTTATAATTTCCTGGAGATAGTACTTCATTTACAATTGTAGCCACTTCTTTCCCAAGTGCATCATAAACTTTCAAAGAAACAAATCCCAATTCCGAAATCCCAAATTCCAAATTTGTGGAAGGGTTGAATGGATTTGGATAGTTTTGAGATAAATTAAAACTCATTATACCAGATTCTATTGTTGAATTTACTCTGACCGGATTAATTCCGGATTCAGTTTTTAAAATCATACTGTTACCGCCTACTACCCATCCGGTGTTATCAGAAGTAAAAGATATAGAATTAATATTATTATTAGAAGGTGTCAACTGTTTTATCCAGTTATTTCCGTTATTGGATGTTGCATACAACTGACCTTTGTCTCCGCAAATCCAACCTTCATTTTCTTTCAGGAAGGAAATGGAATTCATATCTTTAAATTCAACAAGAGTAATATCTTCCCAGGAAGATCCAAAATCAGTTGTTTTACAAATCTTGGAAGTTTTTGGGCTATAAATATATTTTCCTAACAGGAAACCTGTATTCTCATTGATAAAATTAATTTTTGAATACTGTATTACATTAAAAATACCCGGAACCTCAGTCCAGTTATTGCCGGCATTTTCAGTTTTGAAAATTGATTCCCACCCAACCGCAAATCCTTTATTCTCATTTACAAAGTATATGTGATTCATTCTGCTGCCTAAATAAGTATAAGACCAGTTTTCCCCTCCATTTGTAGTCTTATAAATAAATCCATCATGAATTACCCAAATAGGAGGACCAAGAAAGCGAATTCTTTCACCTGATATAAAACCGGTATTTTCATTTATAAAAAAAATCGATTTTGGAAATAATCGGGTACTTGATACATATGGAAATTGATATGCAACTTCCCAATCATTTCCTCCATTACTTGTTTTATAAATATCAAATTCAACATCTGATTGAGTATTGTTAAATATAGATATAATATCAGAATTATTAATTGCTGCATCATAACTTATTTCGGAGTAAATAAACCAGCCATCATTTTCATTAACAAAAAAAGGATAAGGATACAAATTTGAATTACTAATACTGTCCCATACCTGATTCCAATTTGAACCACTATTAGTTGTTTTAAAAATTCCATCCGTACCCGAAACCCAGCTGGTTTCTGAATTAATAAAGAAACTATAATAATAGTTTAGTCCATTTCCTTTGGTAATTGAATTCCAGTTATTACCGCTGTTAGTTGTATTCAGAATTATCCCTGTTGTGCCAACTGAAAAGCCTTTTGCATTATTAAAAAAAATTGAATTTAAATTTTGAGATGTATTACTAACTAATGGAAACCAATTGTCTCCATAATCAGAAGTTTTTAATATTGTTCCTTTACTTCCTGCTGTGTATCCGGTATTTTGATCAGTAAAATGAACAGATTTATAGATAGTATCCGGTGTACTATAAGTAAAGTTGTAATTAAGACCACCGTTTGTTGTTTTAAAAATGTATCTATAATTAACACTAATTCCTGTCAGTGAATCCCGGAATGCAAAATCATTTCCATCGGTAAAACCTGAATAATGATTTATCCAGTTATTTCCGCCATTTGTTGTTTGAAAATATGAACCACGTCCCCCAGCCCAACCGTTATTTTCATTCCAGAATATAAGTTTGGTAATTTTATTCGTAATTGATGATGTATAATTCAAAGTCCAGTTTAATCCACCGTCTGTTGTTTTATATATGCAACCATTATCTGAAGTAGTAGAACCGCAAACCCATCCTGTTAAATTATTATTAAAAGTTATTCCAAGTAAAACAGGATTCCCTGAAAGTAAATTTAATTTCCATTGATTCCCTCCATTTGTAGTTTTTAAGATAACTCCGTATTCGCCAACAACATAACTCAGGTTTTCTGAAAATACTATCAGATTTTTTAAATTAACTTCTACATTACTATTTTGAACACTCCAGTTAAGTCCTCCATTAATAGTTTTGAGAATTGTTCCTTTGTCACCGACTGCCCATCCGGTATTAACATCAATAAATTTAACTGCATTCAGATCATTTCCCTGAGGAAGGGGATTCTGCCAGACCCAGTTTGTCTGAGAATGTAAAAAACCGTTATATATAAATGCGATAAATAGAATTATTAAGATTTTTGAATACATGATATTTTTTATTTTAATAAAACCATACGCTTAGTCTCAACAAAACCCCCCGATTCCAATTTATAAAAATACACTCCACTCGGCAGTTGATAATTGACAGTTGAGAATTGATAGTTATAATTTCCGGGAGACAGTACTTCATTTACAATTGTAGCCACTTCTTTTCCAAGTGCATCATAAACTTTCAAAGAAACAAATCCCAATTCCGAATCCGCCGCGGCGGACCAAATTCCAAATTCAATGGTTGTCGTTGGATTGAACGGGTTTGGATAGTTCTGTGATAACGAAAATTTCTCAACTGAAATATTTTCAGAATTTATCGAAGTGATTCTGTCTATTAAGTCACTTTCAATAAATGCTGTTTTACCATTAATTTCCTTCTCCCAGATAGCCCTGGTCTTGAAATCATCTGAGAAATTAAAGACAGGTCTTGAAATATTTGAACTGGTTTGAACACCGGAATCACCTAAATAATATTCTTTATAAGTTGTATTAAATGGATCCAGATTATTTGAAAGAACAATGGAGGTTGTGTCATTTTTGTATTTTGTAAATGCGAAACAAAATACATAATTGGTTGAATTGTTCTCAAATACTCTTGCAGCAAATGAACCTTTTCCGTCATAACATATTCCTTCAATTTCTGATGTGTAATTTACAATCTGATTACCAAATGATACAGGAATCCCATAAATATTTCTTTGATCAGAGGAATCAATTTCGTAGTTGAGATATTCCTCTCCGGCTCCGGTAGATAAATAAGCATTTCTAATTTTCCGGTCATTATAAATTATCTCCTGAGGAGAAAATTGAAATTCAAATAATGGGTATCGGATATGAACTGATTGCTGAACTATTTTACTTGTCGAATCATTTTCATCCTGAATAAAAAAAACAGATAAATTATAACCATTACCTAAAAGAGAAGAAGTATGGCAAGTATTATTTATAGTTGCAGTAATATTAGTATCTGCTGTCCAGTTTCCCCATTTATAATATCTGAAATAAATATCATCATTCTTTTCATAGGACAAACAGTAAATATCTGAATATCCAGAATAATGAATATTCGGATTTATTTTATTTCCTTCTGAAGAATCAATCAAAGCAGGTGAAGACCAGAAATCACCATCATATAATGAGTAATACAAATCCTGTCTGCTCACAGCTGAGTATTTGTCAGACTGCCAGACAATCATATTGAATGAGAAAGATGGATTTGTGTTATATGAATTGTCAGATATAATCGTTATTGCAGTATCATTTGAATTATAGGTATAATACGAAATGATAATATCTGATCCTGTTCCGGAATGTTTTTCATAAGCTAACCTGTCGTTGAATTCAATTTGGTAAGGCCAGTAACTGTTTTCAAAAGTCGGGTTTTTGAAATCATAAATGTTGGATGAAAGAAAAACAAAGGAAGTATCAAAAGCTGAATTTTGAGCATGTACAATCTTCATAGATAAAATCAAAATTAATAGTATGAAAATTATTTTTTTCATGATCTTAAATTTAATTTATAAAACTAATTGTCCTGTCTTTAAAAAATCGTATGACTCAAGCCCGAAAAAATAATCCCGTTAGACAGAATATTTCCTCTGAAGAATGTGAAGAATGCTTAAGAATGAAAAATAAATTGCCGCAATTTTTAAAAGATATTGATGAAAGTATTATCTGTGAATTGAACGTATTCATAGTCTGATTATAAAAAAAAGACATGATAATTTGCTTTTCATTTCTGCCCCCTTAAAATTTCTTTTAGTAATTATATTGGTAATGAATTTAATATACAATAGTAAATTTGTAGTAGTTAATAGTTAGTAGTTAATAGTTAGTATACCAAGCTTTTTTATCATTAACTACTAACTACTAACTACTAACTACTAACTACTAACTACTAACTACTCACTACTAACTATTTAAGTAAAATCATACTCTTCGTCTCTACAAAACCGCCCGACTCTAGCTTATAAAAATAAATTCCGCTCGACAGATTACTTCCGTCAAAAGTTACTGAATATTTTCCGGCAGGCATTTTTTCATTAACAAGTGTTTGAACTTCCTTTCCGGATGCATTATAAACCTTCAAAGAAACAAATCCCAATTCCGAAATCCCAAATTCCAAATTAGTGGTTGGGTTGAACGGGTTTGGATAATTCTGAGAAAGTTCAAATTTATCCGCAATAGAATTATTCAGAGTTGAAATGCCAACTGAACTCGAAGTTAACTCTTTCAATGACCCGGGAATTGTAAAATCAATCGGGAATCCAAGCCCGGAGAGATCAACATTTACGGAAGGAGAACTTTCCTTTACAACCCAGATATCGCTTGTTATGTAAGTAGTATCAGGCAAAGTCACAATCGGGATATATAAGATAGGAGGAAGTATTGCTAATTCAATTTTAAAAGTTAACAAAAATTTCTTACAGAGATAATTTCCATTAACAGTTGATATTGTCTGATCAGTAAGTCTTCTTCCGGTAGATGATATTCTTAATGGTAATGAGAGAGTATCTATATTGAGAGTTGTATCTCTTGAAAAAATAGTATAATTGGTATTAACTGTCTGAGAGAATCTGTAAGTATTATACCATCCGTTAAAGGATTTTAAAAATTCAACAAAAGCAACAGAGTCCAGACCCGGCAAACTCCCGATCAGTCCGAGTACGTTAAGATATGGATAAGCATTTGTTGACTGAAAATTCAGATAATTTGTATCTGTGTAAGGTGTATTCTGATTAATACTCAGCAATCCGGATTTTGATAAGACCTGACTTGCCGGTAGTCCGTTGTATGTTGTGTTCTGTGCGAACGAGTCAACCTGAAATGTAGCAAGATTATTCTGAGGATTATTCAAAGAATCTAAAGGAGTGTTTTTATAAAACCATTTGTAACCGGGTGACGATGGAAAATATGTTGAAGCATTCTGCGAATAAACTGCTGTTGCACAAAATGCAATTATGATAATTAGAATTATTTTTTTCATTAAGTGTTTTGTGTTTTGTTTTAAGAAAATTAGAAAGATTGATTTTATAAAACAAACGTAAAATAAATCTTTTGAATATGAATTTAGAATGATAATAATTATTATTGCACTTAAAACAATTCAAATTTATTGAAACACTCCGAAAAACAAATTAACATAATTAACACAATTAACTAAATGCAGATAGGGGATTACAAGCTACACTCAGTTCAGACAGGACTTTTCAAATTAGACGGTGGCGCTATGTTTGGCGTTGTACCGAAGAATCTATGGCAAAGAACAAATCCGGCTGACGAACAGAACAGGATTGAAATGTGTACAAGAGCTTTATTACTGGATAATGGTAAAAGAAAAATTCTTACCGATACCGGTATAGGATATAAATTGTCTGATAAGATAAATAAAATTTATGACGTTGATTTTTCCGAATATACTCTTGAAAAAAGTCTTGCAGCATTGAATCTCAAAAGGGAAGATATTACGGATGTGATACTGACACATTTGCATTTTGACCATACAGGCGGAAGTACTTATTATGATGAAGAAAAGAATCTCAAGCTATCATTTCCGAATGCAGTCTATCATGTGCAGAAAAAGCAGTATGAATGGGCATTGAACCCTACTGACAGAGACAAGGCAAGTTTCTTTCCGGAAAATTACAAACCTCTTGAAGATCATAAAGTATTGAAATTCACGGAAGGCGAGACTGTCTTTGATGAAAACATTACTTTGTTACCTGTCAACGGGCATACAAGCAATATGCAGATGATAAAAGTTTCTGACGGAGAAAATACACTGTTATATACAGCCGATCTTATTCCTACAGCAGGTCACATACCTGCGCCTTTTATAATGGGTTATGATCTCTTTCCATTAACTACACTTGACGAGAAGAAAAAATACTTAAAAGATATAGCAGAAAATAACTGGACGGTATTCTTCGAACATGATCCGCATAATGAATGCGCTACTGTCGACTCAAATGAGAAAGGATATTTTATTAAAGACAGATTTACATTAACCGATAAAGTATAGTATGAATCCTGTATTTAAAAATACAAGTAAATGAATTTTTCTACATTAGATTATTCCATTATAATTGTATATCTGATAGCAGTCGGTATTTTCGGAATATATATCTCCGGAAAACAGACATCTGCTAAAGATTATTTCCTGGGTTCAAAGACAATTCCATGGTGGGCAGTTTGTTTCTCAGTAGTTGCAACTGAAACAAGCACTCTCACATTCATCAGTATTCCCGGACTGGCTTATATCTCCAACATGAATTTCCTTCAGCTTGCAATTGGCTTTCTGGTAGGGCGGATTGTTGTAGCTTTTGTATTTCTACCGAGATATTATGCAGGAAACATGGATACAGCATACGAGTATCTTGGCAACAGATTCGGAACTCCAATGAGAAAGTATGCGTCTGTTACATTTATTGTTTTAAGGATATTTGCTGACGGAGTAAGATTGTTTACAACAGCTATTCCGATAAAATTTATTACCGGACTCGGATATTTTGAATGTATTGTGATAGTCGGAGTTATCACATTGATCTATGCTTACATTGGAGGAATAAAAGCTGTGATCTGGACGGATGTAATTCAGATATTTGTGTATACTATCGGCGCAGTAGCATCAATGGTTGTTATATACAATCTGCTTCCGGGCGGTTGGAGTGATGTTGTGAGTTATGCTGCTCCATTGAATAAATTTCAGATATTGGATTTCAAATTTGCAGATTCATTCACGGGAATATTTACAGGAGGTTATGGTTTGCTCGGGGGAATCATAGGCGGTGCGTTTCTTGCAATGGCATCTCACGGAACGGACCAGATGATAGTTCAGAGACTGCTGACCTGCAAAGATAAAAAGTCTTCACAAAAAGCCGTCATTTTCAGCGGAATAATTGTATTCATTCAGTTTGCAATTTTCTTACTAGTCGGACTAATGTTGTTTGCATTGTATCAGGGAGTTGATTTTAAATCACTGGTCATTAACGGCAGTAATCTTACAAAGTCCGATGAGATATTTCCGATGTTTATTGTTCAGAGTCTGCCGATGGGACTCGCCGGATTAGTCGTAGCCGGTTTATTATCAGCTTCGATGTCAACATTATCATCGACATTCAATTCACTTGCATCCACTACCATACTCGACCTTTTCAAAGGCAGAAAATTTCTGAAAGACGAAAAGGATGAATTAAAATATTCAAGACTTGCTACGATCTTCTGGGCAATTGTAATTATGAGTACCGGACTTCTTTTTCAAAGCGAGACAAATCCTGCAGTTGATTTTGCACTTAAGATACAATCACTGATTTATGGCGGTCTTCTTGGTGTATTTTTGCTCGGTATTATCAATAAGAAAGCCGGACTGAAAACCGCAATGATCTCATATTCTTTTGCAATATTAACTTTAATATTGCTTTTCATTCTTCCCAAATTCAATGTAATGCCGGCTATCAATTTGACATGGTTTACTTTTTTCGGAGTAGTCATTACATTTGTTGTAGCTAACATAACAATGCTTTTTATTAAGAATAGCGACGAAGTATTATAATTTAATACTGAAGGTTTTTATCTAGGGTAAAGGAATGTTAATAAGTTCTTTGATTTAAATAATAATTTTTGTAAGTTTATATTCCAAAAACAAAATTACTAACTAAATTTAAAAGGAGTAGAAATGAAAAAACTTAACTATTTACTTGTATTAGTTGCACTATTTTTTACAACTAATGCATTCAGTCAGGGGATGGAGCCGCCAAAGCCTATCCAGTCTGAATTGATTAACTCAATGGTAGGTACATGGGTATCAGAACCATATGAGATGATGGGAATGAAAATGACAGATGAGGTAACGCAATCTTGGATACTTAACGGACAGTTCTTTGAAGTAAGAGTAAAGAGCAAAGGCGAAAATGGTTTTGATTATGAAGCTCTTGTAATCATGGCACCATCAGATGACGGTACAATGACAGGTACCGGTTATGATATTTTTGGTAAGAATGCCATGACTACTTATACAGCTACTTCAGAAGGTAATACAGTATATATGACCGGTAAAAGCAGTTGGGGATCGGAAACAAGAAATATTACAATGGACGGAAATATAATGACACAAAATGTTATTTTTAATATGATGGGTCAGGATGGAAAAGAAATGCCTCCAATGTCAATGTCAATTTCATACAATAAAAAATAGTAAATCTTTAAATAAATTTGATCTTAAAAGATCTGTTTGTCTTTACAGGTAAACAGGTCTTTTTTTATATTATCAACACTATTACACCGCCTATGATCATCAGAGCTCCTGTAAATGTCTTAAGAGTAATTGGTTCATTTAAAAATATAAACGCAAGCAATATGGTAAGCGCTACACTTAATTTATCTATAGGTGCGATTATACTGAGAGGTCCGTCATGCAGCGCCTTAAAGTAGAAAAGCCAGGAAAGCCCGGTCATTAATCCTGAAAGTATAAGGAAGGTAAGATTTCGTTTTGTGATAAGACTGATACCTTCCTGTTCACCCCGTGCAAAAACTATTCCCCATATAAGTATCAAAACTACAACCGTCCTGATTGCCGTTGCAAGATTTGGATTTACATCCTTTACTCCTATTTTTGCAAACAAGGCTGTAAGAGAAGCAAATAAAGCCGAAAGCAGGGCATATAAAATCCACATAAAATTTTTTGAGTGAAGTTATGATAATTCACTGATATTTAATATGAAGAATTCAACACCGAAAACAGAATCAAACTTCTTTTAAAGTCAAAAAACGGTTTATGCAAAAATACATACATTACTAAATTAAATATTGCTTTTAACAATTAAGAGAATTAAGTTTTGCTAACAAAAAATATAATGTAAGTCATGAAAGAAGAAAATAAAAACAACAAGAATAATACAGATAAATTAGTACCCGGTAATCCCAGGGATGAAGATAAAAATCAGGATATAAAAAATATACAGGAAGAGATTGAAAAAGATCTAAGGGAAAACCCGAAGTACAATTCGTTTTTTGAAAAGTATCATCCGAATTCAAAAGATCTCTTTATTGATTCATATAAGTGGAAAAAATCGGACTGGCTGAAATATGAGGATATTTATCTGAATTCTGAAGAAGAATCAGTTTTCAAATACAAGATAATGGCTGAAGAATGTCTATGGCAGATCCAGCAGAAAAAACTCTTTAACCTGCAGTGCGAATGGCGTGCTGAAAATACTGAGCTCGATGAGATCAGCTTTACAGGGGATTTTATGAAATGGGAAAGAAATATCCGGAATTGTACCTTTATAGATCCTATAAGTGAAGATGAAGTAGAATTGTACAAAGAGTATATTCTGTCTGATGATTTTGAAAGAGTATATTTTGAATCCGATATTGAATGGCAGAATTATTCAGATCTGAAAAAGAGTTTTCACGGAGATGAACACAGCGATGAATTCGGTTATTTTCATTACCCCGAATGGTATCAGTATTATGACAACAGATTCGGCACTTCGTATCTATTGAATCTTCCGGATATAAGAGGGGATAAAGAAATGTTCTATTCTGATATTTACTATAAGAATAAGAGGAAGGAAATTGAAATTGAAAAGAAAAGAAAAATCAGAGAGGGGACATACTATGAGCAGAAATTTGACAGCCGCTCATATGCGGGAGCTTACGGAGATACACTTGAAGAATTTGTCATGAATTATGAAAATGAAAAGATTCAGAGATTATACAGAGCTGAGCAAGCAATGCCTCTGGAAATTGAAGAAGATGAGGAATTATTCAGGGCGTTGAATACACTTATGGAAGCAAAGGAAAAAATTGAAATGTCATCAGGCGAAGAGTGGAGAAGCGCTATTATTAATACCGCAAGAAACTATGAAAATTCCAGGATATATGATTGCTTTGACAGTGTTTATAATGAATATCTTCAGAGGTCTCAGATGGGAATATCCTATGAAACAGTTGAGGATAAATCACTGGAACGCATGTACCAGCATTCCAGAAAAATCATACTTTCCGGAAGAAAAATAAACGGTGAACCTGAAGATTTCAATTTTTAAGATTACTGAATTTTTCAAGGCTCCCAATATCCGATTTAGTCTTTATAAAAAGACAAATTTATACTATCAATTCTATGATGAATTGAAAGTTACCTAATAATTTACAGATACAATATTATCACAAACAGATCATATGAAAGAACTTCTTGTCAATGTTGCATTAAACCTGCCTATTGATTCCTTATTTACTTACAAAATTCCTCCTCATTTAGCAGATACAGCCGAACCCGGAAAAAGGGTACTTGTAAATTTCGGTAAGAAAGTTCTGACAGGAGTAATTGTTGAAAAAATTGACTCCACTGAACTTAAGAAAATTAGACAAATCAGATCTGTTGTAGATCAAAGCATTGTCATTTCCGATGAAATGATAAGATTCTGCAGATGGATTTCAGACTATTATGTGTCGCCTCTGGGTGAGGTCATATTTTCTGCAATACCCGGACATATAAATACCAAATCTGATATATCGTTCAGTCTGAGTGAGGATTATGAAGAAAAACTTAATGAGCTGAAACATTTCTCCGAAAAGGATGAGATCTTAATTGATATCATAAAATTACTCGAATCCGGAAAAAGATCGGGGCTTACAGCGAAGCTATTGGCTTCAAAACTAAATGTTAAAGACATTTCCGGTCAGTTAAAGAAATTAACAGATTCAGGAATTATCATTTCCGGAAATCTTTATTCAAAACCTACCAGAGAAAAACTTGTAAAAATTGTTAGAAAGAACTTTAATCATAGCGATATAGCTCTTTTAATTAAAGAACTTAAGCTACGCTCAAAGAAGCAAATACTAGCGTTGGAGTTACTCTCGAAAACAGAGTCTGTCCCATATTCTGAACTCAAACAAAATTCCGGTATTTCCTTATCTTCTTTGAGATCATTAGAGGATAAAGATTTGATTAAGATAAAAGAAGTCAGAGTTCTCAGAGATTCAGAGGGAATTTTCACGGAAGATGCGAAAGAATTTGATCTGAATGAAGATCAGATAAATGCTGTAAACATAATTAATGAAAGCATTGAGGAAAAGGTATTTAAGTGTTATATGTTACATGGAGTTACGGGAAGCGGTAAAACCGAAATATATATAGATGTTATTAAGAAAGTTCTGAAAAAAGGGAAAACTGCCATTGTACTTGTACCTGAAATTTCCCTCACACCCCAGTTGATACACCGATTCAGGAATGTATTTGGAGAGAAGGCAGGAGTAATTCACAGTAAACTATCTGCCGGAGAGAGACTTGATACATTTGACAGGATAGTAAACGGTTCATTTAAGATTATAATCGGTGCGAGATCAGCTTTATTTGCACCTTTGAAGAATATAGGGATCATAATAGCAGATGAAGAGCATGACAGTTCATACAAACAGGAAAATTCACCCAGATATAACGGCAGGGATTCGGCAATTTACAGAGCAAAATTGAACAATGCGGTTATGATTTTAGGTTCAGCAACCCCGTCAGTGGAATCATATTATAATGCATTATCGGGAAAATATGAGCTTATAAACTTACCCGAAAGGATTTCCGGAACTAATCTGCCTGAAATTAAGATAGTAGACCTTTTAAAAAGGGACAAAGAAGATTTTGATAATATGAAAAGAGATTTCTTTGATACTATAGATAAAGTAAGGATCAGGTTTTTATCAAAAGAGCTCATCTTTGAGATCGGGGAAAGACTGGCAAAAGGTGAAAGTACAATAATTTTACAGAACAGGAGAGGTTACCATTCATATCTTGAGTGTATTGAATGCGGGCATGTGGAAATGTGCACTAGATGCAGCATTTCTCTGACCTATCATAAAGCTATAGATACTCTTAAATGTCATTACTGCGGATTGATCAAAAGATATACGGGAGTTTGCACAGAATGTAAATCCACCAAACTGATCCCGAAAGGCGCCGGGACTGAAAGAGTTGAAGAGGAGCTGCAGAAAATATTTCCACTTGCACGGATCAAACGTCTCGATTCGGATTCTATTACTTCAGGCAAGATGTATCAGCAGATATTAAAAGATTTCTATGATAAAAAAATAGATATACTTACCGGTACGCAGATAATTTCCAAGGGGCTGGATTTTCCGGATGTTACACTTGCTGCTGTCGTGAATGCTGATCTCGGTCTACTCACTCCGGATTTCCGGGCAACAGAAAAGACGTTTCAGATACTGACACAGATCTCGGGCAGAAGCGGAAGAAGTGTGAATAAAGGCGAAGTTATCATACAGACCAATCATTCAGATTTCGATGTATTCAACGATGTAAAGAATCATGATTATAAAAGATTCTATGAAAATGAGATAAAGATACGTGAGCAGTTGAATTATCCGCCTTTCAGCAGACTAGTGATAATTGAAACCCGGTCGGAAGACAAATTACTTGCAGAGTCAAAGATAAGAGATCTTTATAATTTTGTAAAAAGTTCGGACAGCAACATGCTTTTGGAAATTCTCCCTCCTATACCTCCATTATTTTCAAAACTAAAAGACAATTACAGATTTCATCTAATCATAAAGTCATCAAAAGAAAAAGACATTTCAGGCAGATATCTGAACAATATACTCAGAAAAGCAAAGGCATACGGTAAAAAGAATTTTCCAGGAAAGGTGAGTGTGACGGTGGATGTGGACGCGGTTAATCTGCTTTGATTTGGGATTTGGAATTTCGGATTTGGGATTTAAAACATCTTTGATTTTTGATCTTTGATTTTTGATTTGTAAAATAGGAATAAAATTTTAACCTATCTGTTAATGCAAAATCTCAAATCAAAAATCCCAAATCAAAAATCCCAAATCCCAAATCGAAATAGTACCCCTGCAAGGATTTGAACCCTGACTAATGGTTCCGAAGACCATTGTGCTATCCATTACACCACAGAGGCGGGTTTAATTACAAATTACAAATTACAAATTACAAATTACAAATTACAAATTTAAAAATTTAGATTTGAACATTAAAGCTATTTGCATTTAGATAAATTCAGTTTTGTCATAAAATATTTTTTGAAAAAGCGAGCTGACCAGTTGCGTCATATATAAATGTTACCGTAGCAGTAATCTTTTCTTTTCTTTTTTGCTTCTTTTTTCTTTTCTTTTGTTAACATTGTTAGTAATGTTAATATCTTTATTTTAAATTTTACTTTACAGACAATTTCAAGATCAATCTTATTTTTTTCTCAACAATTGATTGAAGCTTGAAGGGATCCAATCTATCTGAGATTCTTAATAACTCTAACTTTTTATCATCATCAATTTCCTTTGATTCATATAATCTTTGAAAAGGAGTTTTAGCTTTATCATATTTCTTTTTGATTTTTGAACCTTGTCTTTCTTTGGATATTAGTTTCACTGACGGAAGAAAGTAATTTAACTCATTTCTGTATAGATCATTCAGTAACTCTAATTGTTCCGGATTGTTTAACCTATCATATCCTATGTATTGTCTGACCACTGTCCAGTTCTTTTCTTCTATATGTGCGTTGTCATTTTTATTGTATGCTCTTGATCTGGTATAATGCACAGGTTCTTTTCTGTGTTTAAAATATTTTAATAGCCTGTAGTTCATAAATTCCTTACCGTTGTCACTATCAATTCCCCGTATCTTAAATGGCAATGTTAGTTCTATTTCTCTAATTGCTTTAAATGTATTTGTTTCGCCTTTACCCCACACTGCCCTCTGAGATGTCCATCCAGTCGCTATATCCACGACATCCAGAGTGTTAATATATTCTCCTGCTACACTGGTTCCGCAATGAGCTACCAGATCCATTTAAATAAACCCAGGACGATTCTCATCCCATTGGTTTGTCTTTATTGGAATTAATTCCCGTATTATTGATCCGGGACGTGTTGTGCATAATCCACGCTTTGTATATTTACCTCTGAATTTTGAAAGTATTCTGTCAATGGTTGATGCTGATATTGTCCTGAGCAGTTCTTCATCTTTTTTGCTTAATGCTAAAACACTTTTTTTATATCTTGGAAGCCAGATTGGTATCGCTGCTTTCAATCTATCCGAACATATCAGATTTGATTTTTTCCATATGGTCTTTAAAAAACTTATTACTCCATCCGTATGATATTTCTTTTTCCGACCAGGTCTTCTTATTTGCTTACTAATTTCAGGCAATGGAGATTGATTCAATAATTTGATTGCATACTTTCTATGATAACAGCATACAGAACAAAACTCATCTAATATCTTTATCTTCTCCTCTTTACCGGCTTTGCTATATCTTACGCTAATCTCATGAAGATATTTTCTCTTTGATTTTTTACTCATAATATTTACCGTTTTATACTCTAAATCTACGGTAACATTAATTATGAGGCAACGACCTGTTTTTTAATATCCCAAAGTAACATTAATTGTGAGGCAATGCGTATGTAACTTTAATCAAAATTATATCTTGTTTATCCGGTATCCTTTTTTTAGTTTATGGGTAATTAAGAGAAATAGATCTATAATTAAAATAAAATTTTTTAGAAACAAAAATTAAAGGAGAATAAATTATGGCACCACCACTCGGAGAATGGGAAGAAGGAGTAAATCTTCCTCCAATAGATTCTAAAGTTGTAGCAATTCATGCATGTCTCACAAATCTTGGTCAGGTTTTATATTTTCACTGCCGTTCTTATCCTTTCTGGACAAGACTATATGACCCGGTAAATAATTCCGTATCCGATTACAATCTAGTAGTTCCAAAATGGCCAATATATTATGAGGAAGATGAAAATAATCCTTCATACCCTATTCAACCATCAAAAATATTTTGTAGCGGACATACATTTTTACCGGATGGGAAGATTCTTTTTGCAGGAGGTGAACTTAACAATCCATATCCGGAATCATTTTCACCTACAGCGCCAGACAGAGGGCTTCGTTATTCATTTATTTTTGATCCCGCAAATGAAACAGATGCATGGACTATAACTGGACCGGAAAATAATCCATTTATTATGAAAAAAGGAAGATGGTATCCAACACTTACTCTTTTAAATGATGGAACAGTTTTAACCGTAGGTGGATTGACCGATGAAGTTATAGAAAACCCTTACGATCCTGGCAATTACACTGTTGTGCAAAACAGATTGGTAGAAATTTATATACCATCGGGGATGTCTGCGGGATGGAAATTGTTCAATGATCCGGCTGCAATTTTACCAATTGATATATCCTATTCATACCCTGATGCTCATGTGATTCCTGTTGGATCTTTAGCTGGAAAAGTTTTTTATGCAACAACACAATCAGTTCCTGGAATTTCAGATCCAGTTGTATATACTGATGGGTATTCACAAATCTTCGATCCTTTTGCAACGGGATCCGGTCCTTACTTTACTGCGATTTCAAATAGAAGGACTACTCCAAGTGAAGCTTCTTCCGGAGTTCTTTTACCTTTTCGATTATCTTCAAATGAAAATGCAAGAGTTTTATTGACCGGCGGATGGTGGGAAAATTTCCTGAATAGAATTGATTTAATAAATTTAGATCCTTCTACGGGAACACCTCTTTGGGAAAGTAATGCTTCAAATATGACTTATGCAAGAGCCGATCATAATGCTATTTTGTTGCCTGACAGAAGCCTATTATTTGTAGGCGGAGTAAATTCTAATGGATCAGTATTAATACCTGAATTACTGGATACAGATAATTTGGATTGGATTTCCAACTCCTTACCCCAAATGCCGGTTGCTAGACGCTACCATTCGATTGGGATTCTTCTGCCTGACGCAAGAATATTAATGGGAGGAGGAAGAGTAGAAGACAGCGGCGATGTTGAGGATGATACAGAAAGAAGATTATCAATATATAAACCAGGATATTTAATGGATGGGGACAGACCTGTTTTAATTAATACTCCTTCTGAAATTACTTATAATGAATTATTCAGTATAACTGTAGATGGGAATTATGCGTTAGATTCAATTGCGCTAATGAAACCCGGCTCTGTAACTCATGGAAATAATATGGATCAACGTTATATTGAATTAAGTTTTGAACAAATTATTGGTCCGGGTCCAACCGCTGAATACAGCTTAACTGCTCCATTAAACTCATTCATTGCTCCTCCTGGATATTATATGCTTTTTGTCCTAAAAGATAAATCGGAGAGTAATTCCGGATATTGGAAGATCCTTTCGGTAGCGAAATTTATAAAATTATCTTAGAATTTAAAAGATTGAAATTAATAATGAATTCTAATTTTATAAAAATTTTATTCTTCTTTATATCATCCATAAATATATGTTATTCTCAAATGCAAATGGATTGGGCAAGCAGATACACTGGCGTAGGGGGAAGTTTGGATGATCAAGCAAGCGCAGTTTGTGTTGATGATTCAGGAAATGTATATGTCACAGGTAGTGTACAATTTACCACTTCAATTTATTTTTGCACAACCATAAAATACAATAGATTAGGAACTCAAATATGGGTTAGAAATTACCAAAGACCTGGTAGTAATTTTAATATAGGTTTTGATATACTTTTAGATAACACAGCAAATGTTTTGATAGCAGGTGCTGGATCTGTAATTAAATATGATGGTAATGGAAATTTATTGTGGACAGCTTATAATGATGCAGATTATAATAAGCTTGTCATTGATTCCAATGGTTTTATTTATGCCGCTGGCGTTGGTTCGGGGAAATATGTTGTCGGTAAATATGACCGAAACGGTCATGTTTACTGGATAAACCGAATAAACGGGGCTTATAGGTTGCATGATCTGGAATTGGACAAGGATGGAAATATTCTAATTGCCGGTGAAGGGGAATTTAACAATACATTTTACGACTATACCACTATAAAATATAACTCAAATACCGGGTATGTTATATGGAAGAGACAGTATAGCGGACCCGGCCCTCTACCATTAGCTGATGATGTTCCTTATGCATTGACTACCGACAGTGAAGCAAATGTATATGTGACTGGAGCAAGTATGGATGCTTCGGGAATATATAATTGTGTGACAGTTAAATATGACAGCACAGGGAATGAGATTTGGGTAAAACGAATCTACCCTCCGTCTAATGGTTATGATATTAAAGTAGATAATTTGCAAAATGTTTATATTGCTTCCAGAAGTTCGGGCTACAATTATACAATGAAACTTGATATAAATGCAAACATATTGTGGACAAGGACTTATCCGACTACTAATGTTTTTGCAGTAAATGAATCAGTTTTAATTCTTGATTCTGCATATAATATTTATGTAACTGCTAATGTTGATTCAAATAATTTTACAAGATACGGAGCAATAAAATATGATAATAATGGAAATCAGCTTTTTTTGGTGAACTATTATTATAGCAATATTAGAATCAATTATGTTTATGATATGAAAATTGATAAAAACGGAAATCTTTATCTTACCGGAGCAAGTCAAGGTATAGGAACGTATTACGATTACGCAACTGTAAAATATTCTCCAATAATGACTTTTATCTCTGAAAATAATCAAACTCCGCTTAAATACAATCTCAGTCAAAACTATCCAAACCCATTCAACCCAACCACTAATCTGGAATTTGGAATTTCGGAATTGGGATTTGTTTCTTTGAAAGTTTTTGATGTTTCCGGAAAGGAAGTCATGACTCTTGTGAATGAGCAAAAGACTCCGGGATATTATAAAATCAACTTTAATGGAGCAAATCTTTCGAGCGGGATTTATTTCTATACAATCAAAGCAGGGGATTTTACTTCTACGAAGAGGATGATCCTTCTTAAATAGTTAATAGTTAGTAGTTAATAGTTAGTAGTTAATAACTATTTGACAATTGTAATGAAGAGAAAGCCGTTGGATGAAGATCCGGCGGCTTTTTTTATTTGGAATTTCGGATTTGGAATTTAAGAAATTTTGTATTTTCAACATTGAACATTGAACATTGAACATTGATCCGTCGCGGCGGATTGTAATTGAAAAAGCTTTTAGTATTTAAACATTGATAATATAGATTATTTATTATATTTTTTTTAACCCAAATTTGAAAGATTGATTATTAAGATATAACCTCCCGCTGCGGATCATCTTTGTTTTTATTCTCATAAAACAGTCAGATAA
>JAGQWH010000057.1 GCA_020437545.1 Ignavibacteriota bacterium | reverse complement strand
ATTCAAAGAAAATGAGCGCTTCGTCCGGCAAGAGTTTTGTTGTTGGTGACCAAAAAATTTGCCTGACTTGTTTACTTTATTATAAAATTTATCTTGCAAATTTTTTGGAACACCAACAACGGCTCGAAAACCTCTTACATGATGATGCTCTTTAATCGACAATGAAAAAACTCAACTCAAACCTCAATCCGATTCCGCTGCGTCAGATCAAAAGAACATGCAATCCCTAAAGGGATTGGATCACAGGTGACTTCTTGCTACCGACATTCAATCCCTACGGGATTGTCACGAAATAAATATATATTTTCCAAGAATATCAACATGACTTCGCTGAGTCATTTCGCTGTAAAGTTTAAAAATATCAGAGTAATTCTTAAGCGAAAGATTCGAGCTTTTGTTGGTGCTCCAAAAAAGTTTGATGGCTACATTTTATAAAAAAGAGTACTTTTTGACCAAACTTTTTGGTCACCAACAACGGCTCGAACACACTCCACACACTCCACACACTCCACACACTCCACACTCCGCACACTCTAAACACTCTACACTCCGCCGCGGCAGACTACACACTCTACTAATAATCGAATTACAATTAAAACTTAATACTTTTATATTCACGGATTAAATTTCGCACTATCAAAATTCAAAACATTTAATGAAGTACGATCCAATTAAGAAAGTCTTCGGAAATGCCGTTGAGAACAGCCCTTTTCTTAGAAAGATATTTTATGCGCTGCTTGATCTTATGTTCCTGCGGTCATGGCATGTAAGAAAGAAAGTCAGAGAACTTTATCCGGCTAATACAAAAATGGATATTTTCGATGCCGGTATGGGATTCGGGCAGTACACATATTTCATGGCTAAGAGATTTCCGGAATCAAAAATTTTTGCTGTCGATGTAAAAGATGAACAGGTCAGAGACTGTGATAAGTTTTTCTCTGCCTGCGGATTTAATAATGTGAAATTTGAAATTGCCGATCTCACTAAAATTGATTTTAAAGACAGATTTGATTTTATACTCAGCGTCGATGTAATGGAGCACATAGTCGAAGACGAACTGGTTTTTAAGAATTTTTATAATGCTCTGAAAAAAGGAGGAAAGCTTCTGGTAAATACTCCTTCTGATCTTGGCGGTAGCGATGCGCACGAAGATGACGATGAAAGTTTCATAGAAGAGCATGCAAGAGTTGGTTACTCAAAAGAAGATATTACTGACAAACTAAAACGCGCAGGCTTTGAGATCGAAAGTTTTGATTACTCCTATGGAAAGTTCGGAACGATCTCCTGGAGATTCGGAATAAAATATCCTATACTCATGGCAGGCGCATCAAAATTTTTAATTCTATTACTCCCAATATATTATTTATTTACACTGTGGTTTGTGCTGATCCTTATGTGGCTGGATGTTCATACCGATAATAAAGAAGGCACAGGAGTCCTCGTCGTAGCTCAGAAAAAATAATTGCCATGTACACTCCCAAACATTTCAGGATGGATGATGAAAATGAAATTTATGATTTCATTCTGAATAACAGTTTTGCAATCCTCGTTTCAAATAATGAAGATAAACTCAATGCTACTCACATTCCCCTTATTTTAAAAAAGGACGAAGGCGAAAAGGGATTTTTGTATGGTCATGTAGCAAAGGCAAATTATCAGATGAATAATATCAGTGAAAATGTTCTTGTCATCTTTCCCGGCGCACATAAATATATTTCATCGTCATGGTATGAATCAGATCAGACAGTTCCTACATGGAGCTATTTATCTGTTCATGTAAACGGAAAGATTCAGATACTGGAAGACAGGGAAAGCAAGATTAATATATTAAAAGAGTCTGTTGAGTTTTTCGAAGAGAAGGACAGTTCATATAAAATTGAAGATCTGAAAGAGAATTATTTCGAGGGATTATTAAAAGGCATCATTGCTTTTAAAATTGAGATCAGAGAAATTGAAGGGAAGAAAAAGATATCGCAGAATCATCCTGAAGAAAGACAAAAGCTTGTAATTGAACAACTCGAAAAAAATTCCGATACTGATTCGATGACCATAGTTTCAAAGATGAAGGAAATGCTTGAAAACAAATCCGGTAACAGATGAAAGTAAACTCCTCTTCTTTTAATTTAAGCAAAGACGAAAAACAATTACTGTTTTTTATACTGACCGGTACTTTTGTATTAAAAATATTATTTGCTCTGCTGATACAATCTCCGATCAGATCAGACAGCGCTGATTATCTCAGGCTTGCTTCTTCAATACTTAGTGGGGAATATTCTTTCTCCGGCAAACCGACAGCATACGTTGGCTGCGGCTATCCGTTATTCTTATCTGTTGTGTTATTCATTTTCGGGGATGGTCAGTTTTTTATCAGGGTGATCCAGTCGGCTATTGAGATCGGAACCGGTTATTTATTTTTCAGGATCAGTCTTAATTTTTTCAATGTAAAATATTCACTCATATCCCTTCTGATCTTTTCATTATTACCTTCCAATATAATTTTCTCCCAGGCAGTCCTGTCGGAAAGTCTGTTTGGTTTTTTTTCTATGTGTGTTTTGTATTTTGCCATGAGAGAGGATTTCACCGAAAAGAGAGCTCTTGTTTTTTTAACCGGCTTAATGTTTGGTTATGCTGTTCTTATCCGAACAGCTTATCTTCCATGCATAATACTTATACCTGCTTATTTTTATTATTTCAGAAATGAACTTTCCGGTGATTCGAAATTTTCAAAAGCAATAAAACTCTCAGTTATCTTTATTGCAGGAGTGATACTGGTTCTTGCGCCCTGGAGTATCAGGAACAAGATGCAGATTGGTACTTTCAGTCTCGGCACCACTTCCGGCGTTAACTTCTGGGCAGGCAGTAATCCTGATGCTACCGGAACTTATTATCAGAACATGACCGAAAGTTTTCCGATCGATTTCCATAATGAAGCCGACAGAGACAAGGAATATTTTAAACTGGGTCTGGATTATGCTGTTAACAATCCGGGTAAATATTTCATTCTCGGTATAAAAAAACTGGGCTATCTGTTTTCAAGCGAAAGGATGGCAGTGTTGTATTTTACGGATGCTGCTCCGGGCGAAAGTTCTACTGAAGTTTACAGAGCAGTAAATCCATTTATTCTGATGCTCGTTAACATTCCTTATTTTTTTGTAATGCTTACCGGAGTCTGGGGTTTATTATTTCTAAAAGATAAAAAATTCTTTATAATAGGTTTTACTTTAGTATGGGTCATTACTGTTTTTGTTTTTGTAGCTCTTGCAAGATATCATTATGTGCTGATTCCGTTTTTCACAATTGGTTGTGTAAATTATTTATTCAATAAAGATATTCTGTTTAAAGAAATGAGCTTAGTAAAAAAAATATCGGGAGCATTGATATCATTGTTTTTTATATCCGTCTGGATCGCAGAATTTTATTTAATGTATAAATGAATTACAATAAAATACTTGTCATTTCATATTACTGGCCGCCCAGCGGAGGTGTAGGCGTGCAGAGAATTCTGAAGTTTGTAAAATATCTTCCTGAATACGGGATCCTTCCTGAAGTTATAACTGTCAGTGAAGAGAAAGCAAGCTATCCTTCCGAAGACCGGAATTTATTTAAGGATGTTCCGGGAAACGTGAAAGTTCACAGGACTGACACTACCGAACCGTTTGCTCTGTATTCGAAATTACTTGGCAAAAAAAGTATCCCGACCGGTTTTTCAAATGAAAGTAATCCGACTGCTTTTCAGAAGTTTTCCAGATTCGTAAGAGGTAATTTATTCATACCCGATGCGCGTGTAGGATGGAACAAGTATGCATATTCAGAAGCTAAAAAGATCATTGAAAAAGAAAATATTAAAACTGTTCTGACCACCAGTCCGCCACATTCTACCCAGCTTGTCGGATTAAAATTAAAAAAGGATTTTGGTGAAAATATAAACTGGATAGCGGATCTCCGTGACCCCTGGACGGACATACATTATTATGATGAATTCAGACACACATCTCTTGCAAAAAAGAAAGATCTCAATTATGAAAAGATTGTTCTTGAAAATGCAGACAGGATCATAACCGTCAGTGATGAATTCGGAAAAATGTTTGCTGCCAAATCTGACAAAACAGATCCGCACAAGATCTTTACTATTACAAACGGGTTTGATGAAAGTGATTTCAAAATGGAAAGTCACCCGCCGAAAGATGAGTTTGTTATAACCGTGACAGGGACGATGCCGGAAAATTATAATCCCTTTGCATTCATTGATGTTTTAAAACAGATAACTGATGAATTTTCTGACATTAAATTCAAACTAAGACTTGTTGGTAATGCTGCTGATACTGTAACAAATTACATTACTAAAAACGGTCTGCAGGAATCGCTTGAATTGATCCCGACCGTCCCTCACGAAAAAGCAGTCGAATATTTATTTAAAAGCACAGCGTTGTTTCTTGTGATACCTCAGTTTAAAAATGAAAAAGGACTTATCCCCGCAAAACTTTTTGAATATCTTGCTTCCCGGAAACCAATTATCTGTCTTGGTCCGATAGACTGTGAGGCTGCTGAGATCATTTCAAAATGCGGAGCCGGTAAGACTTTCAACAGAGATATGCAGACTCAGTTATCAGAATATATTAAGGAACTGGTGCTTAAATGGAAATCTGATAAGAACATTGATATTGAAAATAAATTACTTGAAAAGTATACCCGATCTTATCAGGCAGGTCAATTAGCGGCTATAATAAAGGAAATGGAAAAATAAATTTAATTAATAAGTAATTAGATTGTTAAATTGATTTAAATTATTTTTATAAAATTTTTTAAGAAAAAATATATAAAATGGCGAAAAGCAAAACTTCTACCAAAGTTCAGGCTAAAGAAAGCACATCATTAAAAAGGAAACCGGCAAATACAGAGCCCGGAGCATTCGAAAGATACGAAAATTTCATATACATAGGATTAATACTTCTTGCTGTCCTTGTCTTCTTCAGGGAAGGGATATTCAGCGGGAAGATATTTTACTCCAGTGATATAATGGCATATGACAGTTTCAAGACCTTCTTTGCAGATGCAAAAGCCGCAGGCATATTTCCACTTTGGGTCCCGAATATTTTCATGGGAATGCCGAACTTTCCAATAATCGGTTTTCCGCCAAGATCTTTTGACTTTTTCTATTATATATGGCTTACGGTTTATAATTTTATAACCAACTCGGATTCCAATTACACACTTCCGATAGTGATCTATTATATAATATTCGGAATAGGTTTTTATATTTACGGTAATTATAAATTCAAGGATAAATTAGTTGCGCTTTATGTAGCTCTTGCAGGTACTTTTGCAACTGATTTTATTCAGAGGATAGTAGTCGGTCACAATACAAAGGTAATGTCACTTGCATTCTTCCCATTGATACTTCTTATGATAGACAAACTCATAGATGCATTTGATGATGAAAAGGAACCGATGTTTTCATATAAGAATCTCATCAACTTTTTCCTGTTAACCGTAATGCTTCACATACAGCTTAGTTCGAATCACATTCAGATGATCTTTTACGCTTATCTTCTGATTGGCATTTATCTTTTATATCAGATCATTTACCGGGCAGTCAAAAAGGTAAATTTCTCCGGCATAATAAAAAGCAGTGTGCTGTTTATTCTTGCTGCGATAATTTCAGTTGCCATGAATGCTGATGTGCTAATGACGATGAAAGGTTATAATAAATATTCAATGCGGGGTGAAGCAAGTATCGAATCAAAGCTCGATCCGACAGTCAAAGATGATGCGCCGCTTGATTATAATTACGCCACCAACTGGTCTTTCAGTCCCGGTGAGGTAATTACTTTCATGCTTCCTTATTATTATGGTTTCGGAGATGTACAGGTTCAGGGACAGAAGACAAATCTTTACTGGGGACAGATGCCTTTCACTACGAATCCGATGTACTTCGGCGTGATACCGCTTATACTTTGTCTGATCGGAATTTATTATAATTTCCGGCGGAGCCCGACAGTGCAGGCGCTGACAGTTGTTTCGGTTCTTTTTCTGCTGATGTCCTTCGGACGAAATTTTTCGGTGATCTATGATCTGTTCTTTTATTACTTCCCGTTCTTCAGCAGTTTCAGAGCGCCTGTAATGATCCACCATTTCATGGATATTGCCATTGTGATAATCTCAGGATTCGGATTGAAATCAATAATTGATATTGTAAAAGAGAAAAAGGAAATTGAGAATCTTAAAAGAGTCTGTTATGTCTTTTTCGGTATTGCAGGTCTTATGCTTATAATCTCCGTGATAGGATTTCAGGATTCATACACTTCATCAGTTATCAACAGTCCGCTTGCAGACAAACTGAAACAACAGGGAGCAAACGCACAACAGATCTCACAGTACATTCAGCAGAACATTATTCCGAATGCATATCAGAACAGTATCAGTGACCTGAGGCTGCATGCAATATTTATTTTACTTGTAACAGGTCTGATATTCATGTATTCAACAGGCAAGACCTCTGTGAAAATCATGCTTACGGGAATTATACTTATCACTTTAATTGATCTATGGAATGTAAATTCCAAAACACTTCACTGGGATAATCCCGGTGATCAGCAAAACGCATTCGGCGAGAAGGATTATGTCAGCTGGATACAAAAAGCGGAATCTGATCCTTATACTTACAGAGTTGCTGAGCTGAGCGGCGGCCGTCTCAGCACTACTAATACGATGGCTTATTACGGACTTCAGGCATTCAACGGATATCACGGCGCGAAGATAAGAATTTATCAGGATGCTGTCGATGTTGCAGGCGGAGGTAATCCTCTTTTAATGTCACTCGGCGGTGTAAAATATGTCATAACCGATAAACCGATCCCGGACACTTCATTCGTGCAGGTATTCAAAGGAACTCAACTGGTCTATGAAAATAAAAACTTCCCGGGAAGAGCATTCTTTGCTGATGAATATAAAGTGGAACAGGACATCACCATTCTTAACAACATTGCACAAATGAATTTCGACCCGAAGAAGATTGCTTACTTTGAAAAAGATATAAATCAGAAAATAGATGCTCCGGATTCTACAGCTAGCGTAAAGCTTATCAAAGGTGAAATTCATTCGGTTGAATATGAAGTTAATGCTTCAGGAAATAATTTACTTGTCTTCAGTGATATTTATCTGCCGTTCGGATGGAAAGCTTATCTGGATGATCAGCCTGCAGAATTTTACAAGACTGATTATTTCTTAAGATCGGTTGTTGTACCGCAAGGCAAACACAAAGTTGAATTCAGATATGAACCCGAAACATTCTACACAGGCAAAACGATCAGCATGGGAGCGAATATACTTCTCGGGGTGATTCTGATTGCGGGAGTAGTCGGATATGCGGGGAGCAGAAAGAAGAGTGATTCGAGTGTATAGAGTGTGTAGAGTGTGTAGAGTGTGTAGAGTGTATAGAGTGTATAGAGTGTATAGAGTGTATAGAGTATAGAGTGTGTGGAGTTCGTTGAGTGTGTAGCAATTCGCTATAGCGAATTGTAGAGTGTGTAGCAATTCGCTATAGCGAATTGTAGAGTGTGTTAAGTGTATGGAGTGTATGGAGTGTATGGAGTGTATGGAGTTTGTAGTCCGCCGTGGCGGAGTGTGGAGTGTGTTATGTACACATTTGCGAATTCATACTCAATACTCAATACTCAATACTCAATACTTATCATGTCCAAAAACTTTCTTATAAACAATCTTCCCCAAAACCGGGATACTCACCAGTTTCCCCTGATACGTTTTTATCGCCAGATAAATCCCATAACCGATCCCTGCAAATATGAGAAGGAACATTCCGGCATATAAAATTATCATAAAAATTATCATAACAGCCGGCATATCCCCGCCTGAGTGTTTATGCATTGAGCCAAATCCAACGCCCATCAAAAGAAGGATCACTACCATAAAGATCACATAAAAAATTATCAACACAGTATATGAAATGTGATAAAATAATGCGAGTAAAGAATTATACGATACGAACTTTGATTTATCCTTTTGAGTCGCCCATAAAATTATCGGGAGTATTATTCCGCCGAAAAAAATTGAAAGATGGGAAAGCATTCCGAGAAGTCTTTCGTCGCTGGAAGAAACATTCATAGATTCGTTAGTCTGCTGAGTTGTATTGTAGTCCATTTATATAGTTTTATTTATTAAGTTTTAAATTATATATCATTTGATTTTGAATATCTAGGAATCAGATGAAGATGCGCGTGCATTACAACCTGCCCTGCGCTTCTTCCTATGTTCACGCTTACATTATATCCTGAAGGCTGATACTTTTCATCACAGTCCTTTTTCGCAATTATTAAAAGATCATTCATAGCATCACGTGTTTTTTTACCAAGCTCAAAATAGTTTTCTTCATGCTCGAACGGAATGATCAGAAGATGTCCCCTTGAATGAGGATACTTATCTTTTATGATATATGCGAGATCATTTTTTAATATGAAGTTATCCTGATCGATGTTACAGAAAATACAGTCGGGTTGTTTCATTTAGATATAATTTTTTTTGTTATAATTTAATATAATGATAATTGTTTTATTGATGCTCGTTCCCAAACTCCCGGACTGTCCGAAATGGAGTCCCTTTTGCCTGCCTCAAAGACTCGAAGGCTCAAAGGAGTTATTTTTTAAAATTTTTTATCTTAGAGTCTTCGAGCCTTTGAGGCAAAAAAGCGTTTTCGGACAGTCTGTCTGTTTGGGAATCCTATTGTTTTCAAAACTCCGGTTTTGCAAAATAAATTAGAATTTAAAATTTCAATTTTATAAAATGTAATCCATTTTACTTTACTTATAAATATATTTATACAATCTGGTTTTGATTAATATCTTTATATCTCATAAATTCTCATAACCTTCAGTATATTTCCCCCATGACTCATCAGGATAAATGATAGATCGGTTTTCAGAATCAACTCTGACATTAATTACATTGCCTTCTTTTATCTTATCAAAATGAAGTGTATTGACGAACCAGGTAGCGTTACTAATATACGGTTCGCTGAATCCATCACTTACCTGAAGTTTCAGATGAATGATCCTGTTTATATCACCACCGGTCATTCCCTGTGAAGCTGAAATGACCACAGCAGTAGCCGGTTTTGCTTTTGAGATCTTCTCTTTCAATTCATCCGCATATTTTTTCTGTTTCCCCAATCCTCTCTTCAAAGAATAAAGTATGATCAGAATTACTATGACAGGAATGGCAAAGCTCAGGATCAATATTATGTTTCCGGTTTCCATGAATAGTATTGTGTATTGTGTATTGTGTATTGTGTATTGTGTATTGTGTATTGTGTATTGTGTATTGTGTAAATTTAATATTGTTAAAAATAATAAATTTATGTGAAAATATTATAAAATAGATGAACAAGTGAGTTAAATTTTGGTCACCAACAACTATGGAAAATTTTTAATGTAATAAAAAATACCCGAAGATGACTTCCCCTGGTATGGAAATATGATGTAAAAAATAAAATAGTAATTTTTATTTTAAAAGCAGCATCTTTCTGGTTTGAATATAATTTCCTGCTTTTATTCTGTAATAATATATACCGCTGGAAAGATTACTACCGTTAAAACTTACATTGTATCTTCCTGCTGTTTTAAACTCATTTATTAAATTGGCCACTTCTTTTCCGGAAATATCATAAACAACTATGGAAACAAAATTATCTATAGGCAAATCATAACTGATAACAGTAGAAGGATTAAACGGATTTGGGTAATTTTGCTTCATTGAAAATTCAGTTGGAATAACATTTTGATTTTCATTATTTGATATAGCCCAACTGTCATCTTCACCGCTGCAATTTATTTCATATCCCGATACAAGACCTCTTTCAGATTTCAATGATCTGTTACCTCTGTTATCCTTGGCTAATATTTTATATGAATACGTAACAAAGTCTCCCTGACATTGTTCGATTGTTGCATGATCAGGATCATACAAAGTAACACTGTTGTCAACATAAACCGAATCCGTGCTAGAAAGCTCAGCAAGAAAATCGTAAGTTGGCAGCGCGTCACAATCGGTAGAGTAACCTCTGTATAATTCATATTTTGGCTGTATTTGAGTCGGACCATTAGCTGCATTATAGAAATCCGGTTCAATGTTTTTGTCCCAGCTTATTTTAGGATGAAATGTTCCGGGATCTGAATATTGATTGGCTCCAAAAAAGTCCTTAACAACTTTTAAATTCTTAGGCTTTGAAGGTGGAAGATCATAGAGAGCATCTTCATCGTCGTAATATATTTTTAATGTTATAGCTCCGGTTGTATCCTGACTTTCCAAACTAAATGTCAATCCTGAGTTGCTTGTAGGATTAGAGCATGAATTTGAAGCTGGATTGCTATATGGACTAAATATTTCATCATAGCCAATATTATAAGCATCCATTTCATCACCTTTATCATCCCAAGTAATAAAATAATCATTTTGGTTTGAAGAACATGGGTTATCATTTATTAACACTGGAGAATAAGTCCCCGAAACCATTTGTTTTCCATATTCTTCGTATCCTGTATTTACATTTCTTGTTATTGTAGATAATATTGGAGTCGTTCCACCGAGAACCGGAACATTTACTGTATAATCAACCTGCCAATTCCATTTTCCTTCGGCATTTTCTATATCTATACTTCTGCCGTGATTATTGCTGCATCCTCCGCTGGAATGATAGACAAATAATCCTTTATTCATGTCGCAGTAAGGATCTTGCTCTGCATTGTTTATTGTCCAGCATGTATTACTTCCTCTTGCTAAACCGTCATATTTTGATTTCTTCTGATGATTTGCAAGATAAAAGTATTCCGCAGGAGATGAGTTCGGGATTTGTATCTTAAGACAATCCCCGTATTTAATATAATCTCTTAAGGTAAATGATTGAGAACTCGAAGAATAATTAACAACTGTTGGTTGAATATATTCGATATACTCTCTTTCATGAGGACTCATTTGGTATGTTGATTGGCCATGTCCACGAGTCATCAATCCCAAAGAAGTATGACCGAAAAATCTATGACTTACTTCATGTTCAACGATTAATTGTGTTCTCGTAGTTCTATTTAGTAAGCCCAAAGCGGTTACTCCATAAATGTTTTTATTATCTAAATTAGGAGTTGTACCGAGTGTGGCTATTCCACCGGCACCCGGATTATTATCAATAAAACCCCAAACTTCATTATTAGGAATGTTTCTATAATTGATAATTACCATTTCTGTAGATCCATCTCCATTCTCATCATATACCCAAATGCCCCCTTGAAATTTCCATTTATCAAATCTCGTGTAATCGATTGCTGAATCCATTAGCTGCAAAACTAAATTGTTAAGACTACTATAGTCGTAATTAGCAATCCGATAATCCTCTGAGGATAGAGGCATTTCTATGTGATATTCATCACCAATAAAGTCAAATTCCCCTAAACTCATTTCACAGAAAAAATCACTATAGGTATATTCACTATATCTGTCCATAAAATTTATAGAAGGATTGTTCTCTTGATGGTCAATCATACGTCCATCAGAAGTATAAGGATTGTTTGGACTTAAATGGGCTGGCCAAATGTTCCAAAGTGTATTTTCCTCATCGTTTGGAAATGTGACATAAATAATTAGTGCTCTTAAAAATTCACCTTGGGCTGGTGTTTTGTGAGGAATTTCGAAAGTAATGGGTGGTGCATCTCCTGAAGCACAACTAGATTCCGAAACTTGAGATATTATCTCTGATTGTTCAAAAATAATGAAAAATAAAATTGTAATGTAAATTAATGATTTCATGATATTTAATTGGTTATAATTTTTAAATAATTTTTAGTTAAATAATTTAGTAAATTTGTAACTTAATATATAAAAGAGGGTAAAGACAAATCAAAAATTAATTGAAATAATTAAATTATTGATTATTCTTTTAGTAAACCTTGCTGGGTTATTTCAAGAGCGTCTAAGCCCTCTGTTTAATTTTCAAAACGGTTTCGCCTTAAGCGAACCGGAATTACATACCGGTTCATAATCACTCCTTTATCTATATTATTTTATTAGTAATAATTTTTTTTTATTAAAAATACTACCGTTGATTTCAAGATTATAAAAATATATTCCGCTTGATAAGTTACTGGCTTTGAATGTTGTTTCATATCTTCCCGGTTCTTGAATTTTGTTTACTAACCTTGCAACTAGTTTTCCTAATGAATTATAAACTGTTATTTTGATTTCGCTTTTACTTTTTACCATATAGCCGATTGTCGTAATCGGGTTAAATGGATTAGGATAGTTCTGATTTAACTCAAAAGAGTCTTGTAATAAGTTTTGCAGATTTGATACATCTGTAATTGGTGAATATTTAATAGTAACGAAATCGGTATAGCCACTTGAATTTACACTGTAACCCGAAACAATAATGTTATTTAAGGTATCTACTTTTATTTTGACCGCTTTATTATCTCCAAAAGTTAACAGAGAATAATTAATAACCCATTGTTGAGTACCTAAAGGCGAATACTTGATAGTAGCAAATTGATGGTAAAATAAACTTCTGTCACTGCTCCCGGTTACGTAGACGTTGTTGTTTTTATCAACAGCAATTGATGCTGCATCATCACTGCTGTGAAAAGCTGCATCATATCTTCTTGTCCATAAAGAATCTCCGTTAGAATTAAATTTAATAGTTAAATAATCATATCCCTGACCATTTACTACAGAACCGGCGACATAAATATGCCCCGAATCATCCTTTACTAAATCTCTGATTGCTCCCGGTATTTGCTTAACCCATTTTTGAACACCTGAAGAATCATATTTTATTAATAAAAGAAAATTCCCATCCCTATATGTATTGCCTCCAATATATACATTGCCCGAATCATCAACTTCTATTTCAAATCCGGTTGTTGAATCATAACTTACTCTCCATTTTTCAATTCCATTTCTATCATATTTTATTGTTGCAGCTACATGTTCATTTCCAAAACTCCTACTGTATCCAGTAACATATACATTACCATTCTTATCCACATTAATTGGGTAAGCTATATCAGCTCCATGAACCAAACCATCAAAGTTTCTATTCCATTGGAGATCTCCATATGTATTATATTTTATGGTAACATAATCTTCACACGAATCACAAGTTAAACCATAACCGGTTACATAAACATTATTCGAATCGTCTAATGCAATCGAATAGGAGATATCTAGAATAAAATTTCCGCTATATCTTCTTGTCCACAAAGTGTCTCCTAAACTATTGTATTTAATAGTTAAATAATTTAAAGTAATAAATCCACCAGTATTCTGACTATATCCTGTAACGTAAACATTGCCTGAATCATCAACAACTAATGCGTAAGCCCTGTCTTCACTATGATTATTCCAATCCGGACCATCGTAAGTTCTCGACCATTCAAGAATACCGCTTGAATTGTATTTTATAGTTAAAAAATCTTCATCAGTTGGATTAAATACACTATTTCTTGTATAACCTGTTACATAAACGTTTCCACTTTTATCAACTACCATATCGGTCACGTATTTATTATATAATAGAGTACTGTTGTATGTCTGCACCCACTCCGTCTGCGGCTGAGAAATTAATTTATTTGAAATACTTATAGTAAAGATAAAGATTAAAACAGAAGTGTAAAATATTTTTGATAGTGTTTTCATATTTGTTCACGCATTAAAGAATTTTTGCTTGGGGACAAAATTCATTTAAAAAGAAAAATTTATGATAAGTTAGTCAGAACTGATTTCGTTTAAGTGTATTTGGGGATGAATTATTATTTTCATATTGCACTCTTCCAATATTCAGTTAGTGAGAAAACTAACTTTTGTTAAAGAACTTTTTTAATTAATAGTAGAATAATAATTGTGGAATTACAATTGAAGTCATTATTTATTACTCAATAAAAAATAACATACTTTCCTTGCCTACAATGAATTTATGTAAGAAAGCAAAGATAAAAATACCCAGAGATGACTTTCCCCGGGTATGGACTAAGAAATTTTAAAGTAACTCCTGATTTTATTTCAGCAGCAACATTTTCTTTGTCAGCATAAAGTTACCGGCTTCACCTTTAGCTGAGAATCTGTAATAATAAACTCCGCTTGGAAGACTTTCGCCCCTGAATGTCACATTATATCTGCCTGCAACCTTGAATTCGTCTAAAAGAATTTTCACCTCGCGTCCTAACGCATCATAAATAATTATCTTTACAAAAACATCATTTGGTAATTCATAATTTATTTTCGTTTCCGGATTAAACGGATTAGGGTAATTTTGAAACAATCTCATTTCTTCAGGTATTTGATTTGAAATGTTCTGAACAGAAGTAATTTGAGAATACTTAATCAGAACAATATCGTTTGAACTTGATTCCGGACCATAGCTTGTTCCACCTACTAGTACACTGTTTGTTGAATCAACTGCCACTCTTTTCCCATAATGATTATAAAACAATATGTTAAGATAATCGGCTGACCAAATAAAATTTCCTACAGAGTCGTATTTGACTGTAAGAAACCTATAGTAAGGGGTATTGTAATTCGAAGATCCAGTTATATAGACATTATTAAATCGATCCACAGCTAACTGAACAGCATAGTTATCGCTGTTGTTAACTGGTACATAACCTTTTTTCCAAAGGCTGTCACCATTTGAAATATTGGATTTTATTAGTATATAATCCCAACCTATTTGGTTATTTATATCGCCGTATCCAATTAGATACATATTTAATTCCTGAGCATCTAAATGCATCCAACTTAGATAATCACTTCGATTCTGTGAAGTATTGTTGCTTCCATAAAATTTATTCCATAACAAATGTCCTGTTGAATCATATTTGTTTAAGAATATATCTGAATTAACGGGAAGTTCAGGAGATTTTTTGAAACCACCAATGTATAAATTGTTTGATTGATCTGTTTCTAATCTTCTTACCTCTGCACTGTCAATGTTAATTTTTCTGATGAAACTTCCATTGGCATCATAAACTACTGTAGCATTATAATAAGTATTATTTATATCAGCACTCTTTCCCGAAACTATAACCCGCCCAAAATTATCAAGAGCAAGTGTCCATCCGTAATTAGAAAAATATCCTTCTCCGTGATAAAATCTTTTCCATTTCAGATTCCCGTTTCTGTCATATTTTACAGTCATATAATCTCCAAAACAATTTAAAAAACACTGGTATCCAGAACCTATAATGTAAACATTTGAATAATCGTCTAAAATCATATCCCTAGGAACATCCGTGGTACTATCTCCATTGCTAATCTCTCTTTGCCAAATTAAATCTCCATTTGTTGAATATTTTATAAGTAAATAGTTAGTAAATTCCTGAGGATTAAATGTCTTTCCAGCTACATACACAAACCCCGAATCATCCACAGCTATCTTTACAGCTTCATCATCTCTGTTAGCTGGACCATTATAAGTTCTTGACCAGAGAAGATTTCCGCTGCTGCTGTATTTCAGAGTTACTATATTCAGAGGATTTCCAGTGTTTCCGGTGATGTAAGTATTTCCCTCTTTATCAATAACCATGTCAATTAGATCATCATCATAATTTCCCGGACTGTTATATCTTTGCACCCACTCAGTCACAGGCTGAGACAGCACAGTATTTGATAAGCTAAAAATATAGATTAAGAATAAAACTGATGTGTAAAATATTTTGGTTTGAGTTTTCATATTTCTTATATGTTTTAAAGAATTATTGTTGGGGACAAAATTCATTTAAAAAGAAAAATTTATGATAGGTTAGTCAGAACTGATTTCGCTTAAGTGTATTTGGGGATGAATTTTTATTTTCATATTGCACTCTTCCAATATTCAGTTAGTGAGAAAACTAACTTTTGTTAAAGAACTTTTAAATCCTGTACTAAAAAAAAAATAACGCACATTAAAGTCAAGTTATTATTTATGACGGAGTAAAAATATATTTTAAAAATAGTTTTCCTTCTGCTTTTGAATAAAATAATTTTTTGTTTCCGTAGAGTTATTCCGATATGAATAATTCTACAAAAGTTTACATTTCATACGGAAAACTCTGCGGGTAAAATCCTTCGGGTTTGCACCATCCGCAGAGTCTTTCGCTCATGAATTTCTCTGGAGATTTAAATTTCACAGCGAAATTACTCTGCGGAGACACTGATTAACTACTAACTATCAATTATCAATTATCAATTATCAATTATCAATTATCAATTATCAATTATCAATTATCAACTATCAATTATCAACTATCTCTTTAAATTTCATATCCATCTTACTATATTACACAAATTAAAACCGGTAAATGAAAAACAAACTTACGCTGATAGTATTAGCAATTCTTTTCTGTAATACTTTTTACAATTCTAATTCATATTCACAGGACACTGCCAAAATAATGGGTTATAATCTTTTAAATTATAATACAAACGAAGATCGAAATGTATATTTTAAAAAGACAATGGCTTACACAAGTCCTGATATACTGGGCGTATGCGAGATTATTTCTCAGGATGCAGTAAATGAATTTCTTGCAAATGTGCTGAATGCAGATTCTGCAGGATTATATTCCGCCGGAATATTCATCAATGGTCCGGATACGGATAATGCCATATTTTACAAACCTTCAAAATTTACATTCATAAGCAATATTCCAATTGCCACTTCACTTCGAAACATAAGTCTGTTTACATTAAAGCATATACTGTCGGGTGATACTATAAGAATATTCGTTTGTCATCTGAAGGCAAGTACAGGTTCGGCTAATGAAGCTCAGAGATTAGCTGAAGTGAATGCTGTCAGAACGGTTACAAATTCATTTCCTGCCGGAACAGAATTTCTGATCACAGGCGATTTTAATATTTACGGCGCAACCGAAGCTGCCTATCTTAGAATGCTTCAGATCGACGCGGGAACGGACGGGCAATTCATAGATAATTATTCTTTACCCGGTACATGGAATCAGTCTTCATATTCGCAGTATCATTCCCAGTCAACGAGAGTAAGGTCTTTCGGCGGCGGCGCTACGGGCGGGATGGATGACAGATTTGACTTTATATTGAATTCAACAGCTCTTACGCAGGAAGGAAGGATCAAATATATTCCAAATTCGCTCAAGCCGTTTGGCAATGACGGAAATCATTACAATGACAGCATTAATCAGCGTCCGAATACTGCAGTTCCGGACAGCATAGCAGATGCGCTTGCTTATGGTTCGGATCACCTGCCGGTAACAGCTTTGTATAAATTTGATATGCATCCAAGCTCCATCAGCAGTCTGAATTCAGTTAATCCGGAAGGATTCAGTCTTTCACAGAATTATCCGAATCCGTTCAATCCGAATACAATTATCAGATACACACTGTCAAATGCAAACAACGTGCAGCTTAAGATCTATAATACCCGCGGAATAATGATCAGAGAACTTGTAAATGAACGCCAGCCTTCAGGTGAGTATTCATACAATTTTGATGCTACGGTCTATCCGAGCGGGGTTTATTATTATAAGCTGACTGTAAATAAATTTACTGAGACGAAGGCGATGATGCTTGTTAAGTAAGCGTAGCACTCCGCTATAGCGGAGTGGGTATAGTGAGTGGAGTAAGTGAGTGATCCGCAGCCTTTGATTGAAAATTAGGTTTTTTAATTTTATGAAATTTGAAACAGCATTCTTTTGTTGATAACACCGGCAATAAAGCACCGTTTTATCTGCATTTTAATTGTCTTGATTAAACTTCCTATTAAAAATATTTTTATTGAAACAAATCCGGGATTTTGAAACACATTAAATATATACCGCTTTTATTACTTATCTTTGTATTGCTATCCTCAGTTATACAGCCCGGTTGCAGCTATCTTACACATAAGACTTATTCAACCGAAAACACGCCCGATTCCGGCAGTATTATTGTGCCTGACCCGAATTACAACGTCACGCTTGATTTTGATTATCAGGATTTTGTCTCATACTTTTACATGGGCAACAGGGTGGAAAATTTTACCGCATATTTCAATACCTTTTACAGATCAAAAGAAGATTTTGACGCAGCATATGATGAATACAGATCAACCATAATTTCTCAGTATAATAAACGTCTGGATTCACTTGGAACTGTTGTGCCAATTAACGCAAGCGTTAAAGATAAACTCGACAAGGCAATTGAACGAAGCTCGAAGATAATTCAATTCAGCAAAAACAGTAAATACATAGATGAAGCAGTTTTAATAATCGGAAAGTCATATTACTTTCAGGGATTATATTTCAAAGCCGAAAGAACGTTCAACGAATTTTTATCCAAATTCTCAAGCAGTCCGCTTGCAGATGACGCCATTCTGTTTCTCGGGCAGACAAAACTACGGTTAGGTAAAAAAGATGAAGGTGAAAAAATATTCAAAACCCTTGCAAAGGATGCTGATGATCAGGTTGTGAAATCACTTGCTTACAGAAATCTTGGTATAATGGCTTTCAACAGTGGAAATTCTCAGAAGGCAGTAGAATATTTTGAAAGTTCTATAAAATATGCCGTTAGTGATGAAAGAAAAGCCGAAGAACAATTTATTTTATCAAAGATCTATTCAGTTTACAAACCGGAACTTGCAGCTGAGAGTTATAAGAAAGTGCTTGATTATACATCTGATTTTGATCTGAAATTCTATTCCAGACTTAATTACGCAAAAGGACTTGTTTACAATAAATCTTTCACCAAAGCTGATGAAGAGCTGGATGATCTGAGATACAAATACAGAGAAGAACCCGCTTTCACACAGCTTGTAGATCTTGAGATTGCCAACAGCTATTATGCCCAGGGTAAATATCCGCAGGCGCTGGATAAATATTATGAAGTAATCGTTAAATATCCGAACACCGCCGTATCATCCGACGCATATTATTTTCTTGGAAAGCACGAGGAAGAAGTAAATAAGGATTATCTGAATGCATATGTTAATTATAAAAAAGCGACAGAAGAAAATATCAATTCTGATTATATAAGAGAAAGCGAAACAAAATCAGCAACATTTCAGCAATACTTTACTCTTGAAGGTGAAATAAAGGATTCTTCAAAAGTCGATATACCAACTGCCAATGCAAATGTTGAAAAATTCCGCAGAAAGTATAATGAAGAAAAAGGAATTGAAAATCCTGAAGAAACGAATAAGAACACAAACGATCAGGGCAATGATAATAAAGGCAATCAGAATAATAATCCTGACGGTACACGAAAAGGCGAAGATGAAGGCAAACCCGGTGGCGTAAAAGAGACAGCAGTATACTATGATGATGACTCACTGAAAAACCGGGAAAGGGCTCCTGACGAGAATATTATAATACCTGAAAATGAAGGTCAGCCGGATCAGAACGTCAAACCGGAAGGAAAAAATCCCGGTCAGACTGAAATTCCGACAGAAGGCAGTAATGAAAATCCTGATGAAATGTTATCTGACAGTCTCAATTCTCTGAGATTGGATTCCATCAATGCAGCTCAGGAAATTGCAATTCAGAAAGAAAAGGAAGAGAAAAAATTCAATGCCTATTACGGACTTGCCGAATTATTTATGTATAATATGCAGCAAAATGACTCGGCTGAATACTACCTTAAACTTCTCCTGAATGAATTCAGGGAATCCGACAAGCGTACAAAAATTCTTTATACTCTTGGAAATTTTTATAAGAACATTGATAAAAAAGAGGAAGGTGATTCTGTATTTCAGTTAATAATCGACAATTATCCGAATACTGTTTATGCAAATGAATCCCGTAAAATTTTAGGACTGAAATTAGAAAAGAATGTAAATCTGAATCCTGTTGACGATCTCTTTACTAACGCTTTACTGCAGCTCGACAGTAATAATTACATTCAGGCAATATCCGAACTTGAACAAGTTGAAAAACTCTTTCCCAATGATACCATGGTCGCAAAATCTCTTTACTCGATCGGATGGATTTATGAAAATAAACTTGTCAACAAAGACAGCGCTTTATCCTATTACAATAAACTACGAACAAAATTTCCCGAATCAGAATACACATTCAAAATTTCACCCGTACTTGATTATATAACTTCTCTTGAGCAACAGAATAAATCCGATTCCACTAAAGTAAATCCTGAAGGCAGCGACAGTCTCAAAACCGCACCTGAGGAAGTTACTTCTGATAAAGGTGTAGAAGGAGATGAAGAAAATAAAAAGGAGACTGTTGAAGAAACCAAACCTGAAGAAAACGTAAAGGAAACGACTAAGCCTGAAGAGGAAGGGAAAACTACTCTATCGCAGGAAGAGATTGACAGATTGCTGAAAGAGACGGAGAATGATGGGGAGTGAGAAAAGAGTTAATAGAGTGTGTGGAGTGTATAGAGTGCTGAGTGTGTGGAGTGTGTGGAGTGTGTGGAGTGCATAGAGTGCTGAGTGTGTGGAGTGCTTTGAGTGTATGGAGTGCTTTGAGTGTGTGGAGTGTGTAGAGTGCATAGAGTGCTGAGTGTGTGGAGTGTGTGGAGTGTGTGGAGTGTGTGGAGTGCATAGAGTGCTGAGTGTGTGGAGTGTGTGGAGTGTGTGGAGTGTCTAGAGTGTTTTGAGTGTTATGAGTTTGTGGTCCGCCGTGGCGGATAACGACTTTATGAATTAAGCACTTTCTCCATTACAGCGGCAACTTTTTCTGCATTCGGCAGCATTTCTTTTTCGAGACCTGTATTCAATGGTACTGCAGGCATATTTACCGAGCCTATTACCTCAACGGGTGCATCTAAATATCTGAAACATTTATTCGATATCCTTCCGGCAAGACTTTCCGCAAAAGAATTCATGACCTTCTCTTCTGTAAGCACTATACATTTTCCGTGTCGCATAACGGAATCAAAGATCATTTCTTCGTCTAAAGGATTTAATGTTCTGAGATCGATTATTTCGACTCTTCCCGGGAA
>JAGQWH010000056.1 GCA_020437545.1 Ignavibacteriota bacterium | reverse complement strand
CTGAAACATTACGGATGCACTTTTGATGATGTAGTAGTTGAAAATATTTTTACAACAGACATGCCCGAATTTTTGAAACATGCGGCTTACAGAGGTTCAATTTACACAAAACAATTTCCGACAGGATCATGGCTTGGAGTTAAAGAACTTGCGCTGCCGGAATTCCTGATTGAAATAGAGCTCGAAGCGCACATTACCAAATAGACGTACTCTTATCGTATCAGAAGAGTAATTTTTGAATTGATATCGGATAAGTATTTATTGTAAAAAATTTTTAGAAAAATTTATTCTGATCATTAATCTGATCATTAATCTAATCAGAAATAAATCAATACCTGAACAACGCATTTACTTTCGAAGAATCATCAGGCATGTTTTCTTTTTCCATTAAAAAAACAGAACCCCCCTGATCGAAGACCTTTATTGCAAGAAGATTCATTAAAGAAATATTTGGGATCTTATGTTCGGAATCAATTCTTAACTCCTGAGTGGAAGAATTGTAAATACCGAAGATATCTGATCTGTTTTCAAGAAATACAGTATCAATTCTCCCTTGCAGAGCAGCGGGTATAATATCTTTCAAGTCTGAAGAAGACTTCCCTGAGTTATATCCCTGTAAAAAAAGATCCGACTTTATTTTTCGGTTTTGGCTGAAATACGGCTTTACCAGTTCCCAGGCTTTTTCATGAAGTAAAAGTTCATCCATGTCAGATGGATTACCTGAAACATGATCAGGGAAAAGATTCTGATACGTGTTCACTTCTTTATATATAGGATAATAATAATCAAGACAGCATAATACGAGCGGGGGTTTCTGACTGTCATGAAGCATTGTCATTAACCCTTTGTCTATAGACCTAAAATATCTTATTAATTCTTCTTTGTATTCTGATTCATTATCGCTTTGTCCGTGAAAGATTCCTTCTCCTTTTCCGCCTTGTTGTGTCCGGAACTGCAGATTTTTTTGTTCATGATCATAACCAACTCTGTCTTCTATCCGTGATGGAACCAGATCATCTATACGGATCTCTGTAATACTATCTCTCGCCCCTTCATAGAATTTCACTTCATCAGCTTTTAGAGTTAGCAGATAAAACATTCCGTCATCATTAAAAAAAGGCATTAAAGGTTTTAAATAAAATTCATTCGAGACATAGCTGAATTCTTCAAAATGCAAAGGCAAAGTATATTTTCTGAAAAAATCTTTTGATATGAATATTGCTAAACCGTCAGACAGGTTTTTCCGGAATTCATGATCTTCAAGCAATTCTTCTACCGGTTTTAAAAATTCAGTTATCTCAGTTTCAGATATCCCCTGAAGTTCCAGATCTTTCTTTACAGATTTTAACTGATTCTTCAGTACTATTATATCTTTTCCTTTCAGAGTTTCCTCTCCGGCTCTGTGAGTAGGGATGTATATGGAAATACAAAATGCGCTGTGAACTTTTGAAAGCTCAGTAAATTCTCCTTTGGTAATCATCATTTCTAAGTGTTTAAATTATTTAAAAAAATTAAAATATTAACAAAAGTGATAAATAATTATTTATTTTCAATAGTTAATATACTATAAACTAAATAATCAGATGGTTATATGCAAATTAGACCTTAAAAATTAAAAGACAGGTTCCCGGGGAAATTCTGTTTTGAAGAATTAATAACGACAAAGCTGTCCAAAGTGATTTTTAAAATAAAACTTATCCAGGTTTTCTCAAAACTAAACAAAATTAACGCAGAGAAGCAGAGAAGCAGAGAATACGTAAAAATTAAAATCTCTGCTTCTCTGTGGCTCTGCGTTTAAATAAATCCTGAAGTTTTAAGTTAACTAATTAAAAGGAAGCGTTTTGGAGAGGGTATATTTAAATGTTATCAGATTCTTTTGAAATGAATCAGATAGTATTGAAAATAACGGGGATATTAAAATTAACTTTACCTTGATTTTTTTGAATGTTGAAATTAGTTTGGCTTTTAGAATTATTTTAGAATATGAACTAAGACATTCAATCATACAACGACTCACTTTCAGATCCGGATAAAGAGATCTGTGACATTCTTGCCGAAGTGATCAACATATGCTTTCCAAAAGCGGAAAGTAAGATCTGGACAGACATCCTGTCGGACCGGATGCAATCCCGTTTCTTGAATGGCGGACGGCAAAATCTGATGAAGAGTGGATTGACTGGAACGCAGTAAATGATGAAGACTGGTATATGGCGGTTTCAAGTGAGTTTGGAATAGATGCGAAAAGCTAAATTCGATTTTTGATTTTAGATATTAATCGTCAGATTTATATTTATATTTCATAGGATTCTTTTTTATTTAACATGAGAATTCCGGCGATTTGTTTTGTGGACACAATATTGGAAAATTGCTTACAGAAGAAAAAGTATATCAGTAAAAATGAAAAACAAAAATCAGAAAATTACAAACATAAACAAACTTGAAGATGAACCATTTGATTATCAGATATTTAAAGATAAGGTTCAGGTCTCATATTACGGGAAGTCTGTAATGATGCTTAAGGGTATTGCTGCACAGAATCTTATAAGGAAAATTGATAATGCTGAAGGTAAGGAAATTCAGTTAATATTGGCTAAGATCACCGGTAACTTCAAAAGAGGTAATGAGAAAAACTAAAATCCGTTTTTACAATTTTCGGATATGATAACTTAGTAAAAACTTTTTATAATCGAAAAAACAAAATAATTAGTATGAAAGCAACAATTACTTCAATAGAGCTTAAGAATCCGTTAAAGTTTTTTGCACTCTCTTCCTATGCATTAAAAATAATGAAGCAAATGAAATCCGCTAATATTCTGGATTTTAAAAAGAAAGGATTCTGGACAAAGCACTATACAATGAGCTTGTGGAAAAATGAAGAAGAGATGAAGTCGTTTGCCAAAAGCGGCGCGCATCTGGAGGCAATGAAAAAAAGCAGGGAAATTGCAAAAGAGATCAGAACAATTACAATAGACGCCGACAAACTTCCCGACTGGAATACCGCATTATCTCTTTTGGATAAAGGTAAGGTTCTTACATTCAAATGATTTATATATTGAATGTCAAAAATAATTTAAACCTAAAGGCAGATAAAAACTTGTAGAAATTAAAATTGTTTAATACTATTTTTATTTTCACTTTTTTAAAAAGTACTTATAACATAATTTATTTAAATTTAAACTATGATTCTCAGAAAGCTATTTTTAATATTATTTATTTCAGGTTCTATATTTTTTCTTTTAAAAGATCTATCCGGTATTCAAAATCCTCATCAGGCTCCATTCACATCAAAAGCAGATTCATTATATAAAGATAATATTGTTTATACATCGGATAATCTGATCATTGAAAAATTATCCGGTCACACCTATCTTCACACTTCTTTTTTAAACACAAACGATTTTGGAAGAGTCGCTTGTAACGGAATGATCGCAGTAAATGGAAATGAAGCGATTATATTTGATACTCCGGCAGATAATACCGGTTCGGAAGAACTAATAAAGTTTGTGAATGAAAAATTAAAAAGCAGGATAAATGCAGTGATCCCTACTCATTTTCATAATGACTGTGTCGGCGGTCTTGAAATATTTCATGATAATAAAATCCCGGTATATGCTTCCGTTAAAACAATTCAGCTTCTTCAAAAAAACAATAACAATAAAGAGTATTCCACTCCAATGAACGGATTTGAAGACAGTTTAGCATTGAACATTGGAGATAAAACTGTTTATGCGCAATATTTTGGTGAAGGTCATACTACAGATAATATCATTGGATATTTTCCTGAAGACAAAGCTATATTTGGCGGATGTCTTATCAAGGAAATTGATGCAAGTAAAGGATATCTCGGAGATGCAAATGTAAATGCCTGGTCTGAAACAGTTAGTAAGATCAGACAAAATTATCCTCAGGTTGAAATAGTTATTCCGGGACACGGAGATAGCGGAGGGAAGGAATTGTTTGATTATACAATATTGCTTTTTGAATAAATAAGTGATTTACATTTATAAAGATTTCTCAGTACAGTATTCGGTAAGAATATTTATTTAAGTCATAAATCATATTATTTCTAAACTAAATTAATTCGGAAAATGAAAAATTTTACAAGAGTATTTTCTAACACAAAAGTTTTCATATACGGAGTCAGCACTGGTTTAATTTTTTTATTCTTATTTGCATTCTCTCATTCTGCAAAAGCTGAATCGGTAATTGCAGGAGCTGTGTTTGGTTCGGGAAGTCCGGTATCCGGAGCTACTGTAACATTATATTCAGCAAGTGAAAGCGCGCCGGTTATGGTTGGACAGAGTATAACAAATGATGAAGGTAAATTTGAAATTAGTAATTTCAACAATACAGGTGAAGGTGTTTTTTATCTGATAGCAAAGAACGGAAAAATAACCGGTGCTATTGATCAGTCATCTGAAAATTCTTTAACATTAATGTCTTTGCTTGGCAGTCAGCCTCCTTCAAATATTATAATTAACGAACTCACTACTGTTGCATCTGCTTTTACAGCAGCAAGATTCATTAACGGTGAATCTGTTTCGGGTAATCTGCTAGGATTAAAGATAGCTGCCGGAAATACACCTAATCTTGTAGATCCGGTCACAGGCAAATGGGGAAAGGTTTTACTCGATCCTCTCAACAGTACTCAGAATACGACTCTTGTAAATCTGAACACACTAGGTAATCTGATCTCTGCATACGGCACGGTGTCTGATGCAAACTGGAGATCAAGGTTTCTGAAAGCTTCTGCACCGGCAGGAGGTACGGAACCGGGAAACACACTTGAAGCTATTGCCGGAATTGCGCTTTCGTCATATTCAGATCCGGGTACATTATATACTTTATTCGATGAAGCTTATCCGCAGCCAAAAGACGGAGCCAGAAGGGAAGCACCTTTTTTACCATATCTTGCATATTCTCCTGATGATTTTGCTTTGATGCTGGTCTATGCAGGTGGCGGATTATTCTCACCGGGCAAACTTGTATTTGATGCAGAAGGTAATTTATGGAGCGGATGCAACTGGATGCCGGGATCGCAGTCCGGTGTTGTAAAAAACATAGGCGGCGGAACGGTAAAGTTTGCTCCAAACGGAGAAGCTCTTTCACCTCATATAACCGGTTATACAGGAATGGGAATTGACGGAGTCGGCTGGGGAACTGCCGTTACAAAAGATAAAGTATGGGTGACAAGTTTTAACGGATCGATCGGCATCATGGACTTTAACGGAAAACAGATCGGAACGGAAGCAGATTTTCCTATGGCAGGAAAGATGGGCGGACTAATGGGGATCGGTGTTGCAAAAAATGGTGATGTATGGATCGCTGACGGTACAAAGAATCAGCTTATAATGTTTCCGGGCGGAAATGTTAAAAACGGAAAGATAGTAAATGTGGATGGTCTCAGATCTCCTTTTGGAATAGCGATAGATTCACAGGATCGCGTATGGGTCAGCAATACGCAGTCAAATACAGTTGTGCGTTTTCCGGTAAATGATCCGACTAAGGTAGAAACATTTAATGTTGGCATCAGCGCAAGAGGAGTTGCATTGGATTCGAAAGGTAATCTCTGGGTTGCGAGTAATTTTGATCTGGATTTTCCAATGGCGGAACTTCCTGCAGGAATTTCAATAATGAGACAGTTCCAGCTCGGTGGAGAGAATATGATGAAGCATGTATCAGATGAAAATCCAACCGGAATGGTAAACATGATCCGACCGGACGGAACTCAGCCTATGCCTTCCGGTTTTAAAGGCGGAAAAATAATCAATATGCCCTGGGGAGTTTCTATAGATGGAAATGATGATGTATGGGTTGGAAATTTTTTTGGTAAAGGGGTTGTGCTAATGTCGGGAGTTGGGACCGAAGGTCATTCACCCGGAGTAAATGCCGGAGATGTGATTCACGAGTTTCAATGCGGAAGCATACAGATGCTTACTGATGTAGCGGTTGATCCCGCCGGAAATATATGGGCAGCAAACAACTGGAATAATCCAAATGCAGTGCTCGGCAATGATCCTCCTAGACCTATCACGACTTATGGCGGTGGTTCGGGACTGGTTGTAATATACGGTGCAGCGGCTCCGGTGAAGACTCCGCTGATGGGAGCGGTGGAGAAACAGTGAATTGATAATTGATGGTTGAACAGTGGAGATTACAGAGGAATGATTGCTCGCTTTATAGAATATAATCTCTGTCATGAAGAAAATATAAAATATCGATTTAATCACAGGGGTATATACATGTCTTAAATCTTTCCTTTCTTAAATCAAGAGAACATAAAATCCAATAAAATGAATTAATAACGGATAAATATGTCCTTTATTAATGATAATATTTTAAGTATTTTTGTATAACAAAATTAAATCATGTTTTCAAAAGCCTGCGAATATGGTATACGAGCATCAATATTCATAGCAATAAAATCCAGGTCAGACATCAGGGTCAGTCTGAAAGACATTGCCAGGGAAACAGATTCACCGGTATCATTTACTGCAAAGATATTACAGAGACTTGTAAAGAATAATATTATTGATTCTCTGAAAGGACCAAACGGGGGATTTGAGATAAAGAAATCCAAAGCCGGCAAGATCAGATTAAGTCATATTGTAAATGCTATTGACGGAGATTCCATTTATAAAAAATGCGGACTTGGTTTCAGGAATTGTAATAATAAAAAGCCATGTCCATTACATTATAAATTTACAGTTGTAAGGGAAAATCTGAGAAAAATGCTAGAGGAAACAACCTTGCTTGAATTATCCGAAGACATAGAACGCGGACAGTCTTTCTTAAAAATAAATTGAATTTGTAACAACAAAATTTTAAATCTAAAACTAAACAAAACATAGAAATGGAAACGACAAAATCATCAAGTATCGGATCATTTGTAGCTAATGACTATCGCGCTGCAACAGTATTTCAAAAATACAAAATTGATTTCTGCTGTAAAGGCGGCAGATCAATAAATGAAGTTTGCGAAAGCAAAAATATAGATGCAGATAAACTGCTGAAAGAATTAACTGAAGTGTCTTCTCAGCCGGGGGATCAGACTATTGATTTTAAATCCTGGCCAATAGATCTGCTTGCGGATTATATTGAGAAGAAACATCACAGATATATAGAGGAGGCAGTTCCTTCTCTACAGCAATTTCTTGATAAACTTTGCAAAGTTCACGGAAGTAACCACCACGAGCTGTTTGCGATAAAAAAAGAATTCAATGCTTCGGCAGGAGAACTGGCTACTCATATGAAAAAAGAAGAGTTGATTTTATTTCCTTATGTAAGGCAAATGATCAAATCCGCAAAAAGTAAAGATCAGCTTGCCAAGCCCGGATTCGGAACAGTTGAAAATCCAATTGCGGCAATGATGTATGAGCACGATACCGAAGGCGGGAGATTCAGGAAGATTGCTGAGTTGAGCAACAACTATACTCCGCCTGAAGATGGCTGCACTACATACAAAGTTGCATTTTCAATGTTAAAAGAATTCGAATCGGATCTGCATTTACATATTCATTTAGAGAATAATATCTTATTTCCTAAAGCTGTAGAGATGGAAAAAACATTTTTCTGATGCAAAAAGAGTTAGTCTGATAGAATATTCATTAAAATGCAGAGGATCAGAGACAAAGAGATTTTAGATTTTACATTTTCTCTGCTCCTCTCTTTTTCTGCGTTGAGTATATATTTATTAAGTGGAATCAATATTGAAAAGAATTTTTAATGCTAAAATAAAAAATAGAATTACTGAAATCTATTTTTCATAAAATACTTAGTTTTACATTGAATGCATTTTAATGAAGAAACCGGAATTATTAGATCTCAGCCAGGATAGAATAAAGTTATTACATTTTACGTGGATCGCTTTTTTTATTACGTTTTATATCTGGTTCAACATGGCTCCTATAGCCAGTACTATGCTTCAAAAATTGGACTGGCTTACACCTGATCACATAAAAGCGTTAGCTATTGCCAACGTAGCATTAACTATTCCCGCGCGGATCATAGTTGGCTCACTGATCGACCGATACGGTTCCAGAAGAATCTTCAGCGGTTTGCTGATTGTAATGGCATTTCCGGTTTTTATGTTTGCTTTCGGAAATTCCTTTACACAGTTACTGATTGCAAGATTATTGCTTAGTTCAATAGGGGCGGGATTTGTAATAGGAATTAGACTTGTTGCTGACTGGTTTCCTCCCCATATGGTTGGGAGAGCAGAGGGATTCTATGCCGGATGGGGAAATTTTGGATCAGCATTTGCATCAATGACTCTTCCCTGGTTTGCGCTGGATTTTTTCGGAAGTTATGAGGATGGATGGAGATATGCTTTAGCAATTAACGGAGTTGTTTCATTTGTTTACGGATTCATATTTTATTTTTCTGTAGGAGATACTCCTGAAGGAAAGCCATTTATCGGTACAAAAAAAACTCAGCCTCTTATTGCAACTTCAAAAGCTGATTTGATTCAGTTAATTATCTGGTCATTTCCATTGGTTGGAGCTTTAGGATTATTAGCCTGGCGGTTAAGTACGGTCGCTGTTGGAAATGGAAATTCAGAAAAATTTATTAGTGATAATGTACTGTATGGAATATGGGTAGTATTGTTTGTTGTATTTATAGTTCATATCGGAAAAACTCTGAAGATCAATTTACCATTATTGAAAAAAGGAATTCCGGAAGAAGATAAATATTCTTTCAATAGTGTAGCAGCTCTTAATACTACTTACTTCGCAAACTTCGGAGCAGAGCTTGCGGTTGTTTCCATGCTTCCGATTTTCTTTGAAAAAACTTTTACAATTTCGCCGACATTAGCCGGTATCGTTGCAAGTTCATTTGCTTTTGTAAATCTGTTTGCCAGACCCTTAGGCGGATTATTATCTGACAGATTCGGAAACAGAAAATTTACAATGCTGATATATATGTCAGGCATTGCAATAGGTTTTTTCGCAATGTCATTTATTGACGGTACCTGGCCATTGTGGTTTGCAATTGCAATAACAATATTGTGTTCGGTATTTGTACAGGGAGCCGAAGGAGCGACATTCGCAGTTATTCCTTTCATTAAAAAAAATCTGACCGGACAAATTTCCGGCATGGCAGGAGCTTATGGCAATGTTGGTGCAGTAGTTTATCTTGTGATTTATTCAATGGTAGATGACAAAACTTTTTTTCATATCATAACAGCAGGCGCAGCCTTTAGTCTGATTTATTGCTGGATATTTTTAAGCGAACCAAAAGATTCATTCAAAACTGAATTATAAACTTTTAAAATTTATATAAATGAGTAAATGGTTAACAACCTGGCATCCTGAAGACAGAGAGTTCTGGGAATCCACAGGTAAAAGAATTGCTATGAAAACTTTGGTGATTACAACTATATCTCTTGTGTTATCTTTTGCGACATGGTTTTTATTTAGTGTGGTAGTTATCAAACTTCCGGCGATAGGATTTAATTTTACTAAAATGCAATTGTTCTGGCTGGCTGCTTTACCCGGATTAGCAGGAGGTTTATTCAGGATATTACATACTTTTTTAATCCCTATATTTGGAACACGTATCGTAATCACAGTATCATCATTGATAAAAATTATACCATTACTGATGTTAGGCTTTGCCATTATAAACCCGGAATCTACATTTATGTATTTCGCTTTAATTGCTTTTTTACTGGGTTTAGGCGGCGGGGATTTTTCATCATTTATGCCAAGTACAAGTACATTTTATCCGAAGAGGTTGATGGGTACAGCATTGGGTATTCAAGCCGGCATTGGAAATTTTGGAGTAAGCCTGGTTCAATTATTATCACCGCTGATCATAGGTGTAGGTACTTTTGCTTTTCTAGGCGGCAAGCAATATGACACTCTGGTCAAGCAGGATATTTATCTTCAGAATATTGCTTTTGTATATATTTTGCCTTTGCTCATTATAGGGATTGTTGCATGGTTTCAGCTAAAAAGCGTACCGGTTGTTGCTTCTTTCAAAGAGCAGCTTGATATTCTTAAATTAAAGCATACATGGAATTGTACTCTGATTTATTTTATGACCTTTGGTACTTTTGCCGGATTAGCAGCAGCATTTCCACTGCTTATAAAAACACTTTACGGTAATTTTCCGGATGCACCGCTTCCTTTGAAGTATGCCTTCTACGGACCTTTGATAGGTTCTGCTGTCAGAGTTTTGTTTGGCAAAGTTGCTGATAAAACAGGTGGCGGAATTTTAACCCATATTTCAGGAATAGCTATATTTATCTGTATAGGACTTTTAATTGTTTCGGGATCACTTACTCCGACTTCTATGGAGCAGTTTCCAGTGTTTGTTACACTTATCATGATCATTTTCTTTTTTACGGGTGTTGGCAATGCTTCTACTTTCCGGCAGTTTCCGATCATCTTCTCTGATTCACCGAGAAAAGCTGCGGGAGTGATCGGATGGACAGCAGCCATAGCTGCATTCGGACCATTTGTATATAATATGTTAATAGGGCAATCAATAAGTATTACCGGAAGTTCAGTTTCGTTTTTTATACTGATTGGAATGATAAGCATATGGGCAACCTGGGTCAACTGGACAAACTACACAAAAAAAGGATGTGAAAAACCAAGCTGAGGTGGATCAATTTCAAATTTCAAATTACAATCCTCCGAAGCGGAAAATGTATCTAATAAATAAATGCGTTTATAAGTATGAATTTAGAATAAGATTAATTAAGTTTAAAAAAACAAATATATTTTTCTGTGATACAATTTGTAAAAAATTTAAACGGTAAAGCATTATTGACAGCATTTGCAGTTACATTTCTGATGCTGATTTTAATTTTTTTAGGTTCACGAAATCTTCAGAATTTCGATGCTGCATTGATCACTTATTTATTCGGTACTATCTTCGCTGTCTTTGGAATTACTTACAGATACACTGTATGGCTTCAAAGACCTCCTACATGGATGTATTTTAAAAGAGGATTCCAGATATTTTTAAAGGGTAAAATTTTTTCACATTTATGGTTTGTTTCTAAACAAGCTGTATTAAATATTGGTTTTCAGAAATTCGTTTATCCCCGCGGTAAATTCCGATGGCTCGCACATTTCTTTATTGCCTTTGGATGTGTCACGGCATTTGCGATCACCATACCACTGACTTTCGGATGGGTACATTTTGTATTTGCACCCGGATCTTTTGAAATTTATGAAGCTCATTTTTTTGGCTTCAAAGTGATTGAATTTAATTTAGGAAGCATTACTGCTTTCATGACTTTCCATGCGCTTAACTGGTCGTCCTATCTGGTAATTTTAGGTTCATTATATTATTTAAGAAGACGCCTGACTCAGCCCGGAGTGATCGCCACTCAGAATTTCGAATCAGATCTTTTACCTTTAATTCTTTTAATAATAATTTCCGTTACCGGTCTTGGATTAACATATTCATATCAGTTCATGAAAGGATTTGCCTTCGACTTCCTTGCCGTAACGCATGCGATCTCTGTAATAATATTTTTAATATGGATACCGTTTGGAAAATTTTTTCACATTATACAAAGACCTGCTCAGATAGGCGCTTTGATTTATAAAAAAGAAGGCGAAGAAATGGGGAAGGCAGTTTGTCCGCATACCGGTAAAGAGTTTGATACAAAATTACATATAGATGATCTTAAGATCGTTACAAAAGAACTTGGATTCAATTTTGAAAAAGCTGACGGGTCTTCATATCTGGATCTTAGTCCGGAAGGAAAGCGCTCAACATTAGCTAAAGCCCATCTTGATGCAAGACTGAAGGATGGAAATTTGTTTGGATAAATAAAATAAAATTATGGCAAAGTTACCTGTAGAAATAGAAAAGATAATTGAGCAATATGGTCCAAAGTTAAACTATCCTCCCAAAGAAGGATATCACGGAAATGATGAACCGGATAAAGTAGTAAATACACACTGCTGCTTTTGCGGTATGCAGTGTGGGATTCAGTTACTTGTCAAAGACAATAAAGTAGTTGGATTTGATCCTTGGATGAAGTTTCCTTTTAATGAAGGGCGCTTATGTCCTAAAGGCGTGCAGCGTTACATGCAGAACAATCACGAGGATCGTTTGCTGTCATCTATTGAACGAGTTGAAGGTGAAGGCTTTAGAGATATAACCTGGGATAAGGCAATGGACAAAACCGTTTCCGGGATCAAACGCATTCAGTCAACTTACGGCAATGATTCTTTTGCAATGCTTTCGGGAGTTTCACTTACCAATGAGAAAAGTTATCTGATCGGAAAATTTGCGCGCGTAGCATTAAAAACAAAAAATCTTGATTATAACGGACGACTGTGTATGGTAAGCGCCGGCGCAGGAAACAAAAAAGCTTTTGGATTGGACAGAGGTTCAAATAATTATTCTGATCTCGAACATGCGGAAGTAATAATTGTTGCAGGTGCGAATATAAGCGAGACATTTCCTACTTTGACACACTGGATCTGGAAAGCGCGTGATAAAGGCGCAAAGCTTATTGTAATTGATCCAAGAGTAATTCCTCTGGCACGGACAGCTGATCTGCATTTAGATGTAAAACCCGGAACGGACTCGGCATTATATGGAGCAATGCTGAATTATCTTGTTCAGAATGATCTGCTCGATCACGACTTCATAGATAATTATACATCAGGATTTGATCAGACCATTGACAGTGTAAAAGAGTATTCACTTGAATGGGCTGAAGAAGTTACGGGTATTAAAAAAGAAAAGATAAAAGAAGCTGCAGAACTTTGGGGCAGAGCAAAGACAAGTTTTCTATTGCATGCGAGAGGAATTGAGCATCATTCCAAAGGAGTTGATAATGTACTTGGCTGTATAAATTTAGTATTAGCTACAGGTAGGATTGGCAGACCTTACTGCGGATATGCAACAATTACGGGGCAGGGAAACGGTCAGGGTGGTCGAGAGCATGGACATAAGTGTGATCAGTTACCGGGCAACAGAGATATTGAAAATCCGGAGCACAGAAAATATATATCTGAGGTCTGGGGAATTGATGAAAAAGATATGCCGGGAAAAGGACTTACGGCTTATGAGATCATTGAAGCGATTCACAAAGGTGAGATAAAAGGTTTGTTGTCAATATGTTTCAATCCATTGGTGTCATTGCCTAACAGTAATTATGTAAGAGAAGCTCTGGATAAACTTGAGTTTTATGCTTGCATAGATTTCTTTTTAAATGAAACGGCGCGGCATGCAGATATAGTGTTTGCCGGTTCGCTACAGGAAGAAGAAGAAGGTACAACTACATCAGCGGAAGGTCGGGTTATCAAAATAAATAAAGCAGTTGACCCGCCAGGTGAAGCAAGAACAGATACTTCAATTATTCTTGAACTTGCAAAACGATTAGGTGTAGAAGATAAATTTACTTACGAAAACAGCGAAGCAATTTTTAATGAACTTCGTATAGCATCAAAAGGAGGAACGGCAGATTATTACGGAATTACTTATCAGAGAATAGTTGATGAAATGGGAGTCTACTGGCCATGTCCTGAAATCGGACATCCGGGAACTCCGAGATTATGGGAAGATAAAAAATTCAAAACACCTGATGGTAAAGCTCATTTCAATCCGGCTCCGTACAGACCTCCAGGTGAAGTTACGGATGAAGAATATCCTGTTGTATTGACAACCGGTCGTGTTGTCTCTCAATATCTCAGCGGAACACAGACGCGAAGGATCGGAAAACTTGTAGATCAATATCCCGAACCTTTAGTTGAGATTCATCCTGAGATGGCGGAGAAATTTGGCATTCGTCAACGCGAACTTGTAAAAGTTAAAACCCGAAGAGGCGAAGGAATTTTCCCGGCTAACATAGTCGACACAATCAGGACAGATACGGTATTTATACCATATCATTGGCCCGGTAAAAAGTCAGTAAATTTGCTTACTCCCGGTACACTTGATCCGATCTCAAAGATTCCGGAATTTAAAGTATGCGCCTGTAAATTAGAACCTATGGGAGAGATAGCCGGTGATTCACATTTTTCGAAAGCATATCAAAGTCCATAATTTAAAAATATTTAATGTCATCAGATAATTTATATAATCCCAGTCAGGAATTTTTTGTAGACATGCAACGATGCATTGGCTGTAGAGCATGTGAGCTTGCTTGCGCAGAATGTGAAACCAATGGACAGGAAAGTATGATACACGTTAACTATGTAGACAGAGCTCATACCATTCAGACAACAGTTCAGGTATGCATGCATTGCGATGATCCTGTCTGTGCTATTGTTTGTCCTGCAGATGCAATTTCAAAAGATGAATACGGCATTGTGCATTCAGCAAACACTGAACGTTGTATCGGTTGCTCAAATTGTGTTCAGGCTTGTCCTTTTGGTGTTCCAAAAAAGGAAGAGTCTTACGATCTTATGATGAAATGCAACATGTGCTATGACCGGACAAGCATTGGTAAAAAACCAATGTGCGCAACTGTTTGTCCGAGCGGAGCATTATATTTCGGAACTCGAGAAGAAATAACGGAGATGAGACCGAGAAGCACTCCTGTTAATAGTTTTATTTTTGGTGAGGAGACTGTTAGTACAAAAGTATTTATTATGATGCCAAAAGGAAGCAAAGAACTGAAAGTCTTTTAAAAATATTATTATGAATAAAGATATTAAAAATATTAAAGATAAGAACGAAGAGGAAACCTGGAGTCAGGATTTTCCTTTTCACAAACAAAATGCAACACTGGTCGGACGAAGGGAGTTTGCCAAAATGCTTGCACTGGTTTCTGGCGGACTTGCGCTCGGCAGCGGACTGGTTGCTGCTAAGGCAAATTTTTTTCCAAAGGAAAAAGTTACAGGTGAACATTTCGTTTGTAATAAAAAAGATATACCTGTTGGCGGAGGTAGATCTTTTATAATTCAGGGAAGCGATATTCCTTATCTTTTGATTCATCTGGAAGACGGAAGTTTTAAAGCATACGAACAAAAATGCACCCATTTATCTTGTTCGGTTTATTATAAAAAAGGTACAGGGCAAATTGTCTGTCCTTGTCACAATGGATATTTCAATGCAAGTGACGGTTCGGTAATGGCAGGACCACCTCCGAGAAAATTGCCACAGCTTCAGGTGATTGTTAAAGGCGATAAATTATTTGTTACTGCGCCTTCTATAGAAAGTGTTTAATATAAAATAATTTTTGATATGAGTAATTTCCGAACAAACCAGAATAAATCAAACACAAATAAGATCAATGTAATATTATCAGCAGTGATAGTAATACTTGTGCTGAATGTAGCATTACAGATATGGCTGCTTTACACTGCTCTAAATTATACTCTCGACAATGATACCGGAGTTGCTACTACTGCATTCTTTGGTTCATTGCTAATTTTTTTTATCTGCGCAGGTATGATTTATTATCTGCCGGAAGGGGAGATCAGGAAAAAAAATAATTTATTTAGTCCATCGTTACAAAAAAAAGATGAAAAGCTTCGTCAATAATTTCACTAATTCCACTAATAAAATCTAATAGATCATTTATCTACTTTAAGATACAGTCACGGGAAATGAAAATCATATTATATGCTTAAAGACAACTTTGGACGCGCGCATGATTATCTGAGGATCTCTCTTACGGATGTGTGTAATTTCAGATGTCAGTATTGTATTCCTCAAGAGAATACAAAATTCATGCCTTCTTCAAGACTTATGCAGGCTGATGAGATCGATGTTATTGCTAAAGTATTTGTTGATCTGGGTGTAAGTAAGATCAGACTTACAGGAGGCGAACCCCTTGTAAGAAAAGATGCTAAAGAAATCATCCGATCCCTTTCAAAATATCCTGCCGAGTTAACTTTAACTACAAACGGAACTGAAGTAAAAGAATTTATAACCTTGTTTAAAGATTCCGGAATCAGTTCGGTCAATGTCAGTCTTGATACTCTTGATAAAGAAAAATTTCACATCATAACAAAGCGGAATTTATTTGATAAGGTATGGAAGAATATACAGCTTTTGATCGATGAAGGATTTCATGTGAAAGTGAATACAGTTGTGATGAGAGGAATAAATGATAATGAGATTCCGGATTTTATAGAATGGACAAAAACGACACCTGTGCATGTAAGGTTTATAGAGTTCATGCCGTTCGATGGTAATCAGTGGAATGACAGCAAGGTATTCAGTTACAAGGAAATACTGGATATAGCTGAAGCCAATTGTAGTTTTATCAGAATGAAAGATGCAGCAAATGAGACTGCGAAAAAATTCAAACCCTATGGACATGAAGGAACATTTGCAGTGATCAGCACCATGACAGCGCCATTCTGCAGCAACTGTAACCGCTTGCGTTTAACTGCTGACGGTAAAATGAAGAATTGTCTTTTCTCAAAAGGTGAAGCTGATATTTTAACTGCTCTGAGAAAAGGTGAAGATATTGTTCCTGTAATTAAAAAATGTGTATCCGCTAAAGCCGAAGCATTAGGCGGACAGTTTAAAGGGGACTATCATAAGATAGATACTTCGAAGATCAGTAACAGGAGTATGATTGATATCGGAGGGTAGATAAATTCAAATTACAAATTACAAATTACAAATTACAAGTTGATAATTGATAATTGATAGTTGATAATTGAAGTTTTTATTAAAAAGAATTTATTATTTCCTTTAAAAAACAAATTTATAATAATAAATTGTAACTCACAAATTTTTTACCCGACCATAAATGAGATTTGTCTCCTATTGTTCATTCATTATATTTTTTATAAAGATAAATTTTAAGGGATTAACATAGAGATGTTTGATTATTTAAACTCTTTAAATTAATTCAAAAAGGTAAAACGATTTTGGATATTGTAATAACAACTGTTAATAAAAATTAATGACAACATTTTTAAGCGGTATCTTCACCAGATCCGTTGGCAAGAAAATTGCCATGGGTATCACAGGACTTTTCCTCATCTCTTTTCTAATAGTTCATTGCGCAATTAACGCCACAATATTTGTAAATGACGGAGGCAAAGTATTCAATGAAGCTGCGCATTTTATGGGAACAAACATATTTATCCGGATCATGGAGATCGTATTGTTTGCCGGAATAATATGGCATATTGTACAGGCATTGATCTTAACTCTTGACAGCAGGAAAGCTAACTCTGTCAAGTATGCAAAGTTTGACGGCAAGGCAAACAGCAAATGGTATTCACGCTGGATGGGATTACTTGGAACACTGATATTGATGTTTCTTGTAGTACACCTGCTTGATTTCTGGGCGCAGGCTCGTTTTACGGGATTAGGCATACCGCCCGTAATGATTGACGGAAAAGAATATGAAAACATGTATGGTAAAATGCTGGAGGTATTTTCAGTTGGATGGGTAGTCGTGGTATATATCCTGGGAATGATATCTCTTGCTTATCATCTGATGCATGGTTTTCAATCAGCATTCCAGTCTCTGGGATTGAATCATAAAAAATACACTCCGGTAATTAAATTGACCGGAACATTATTTTCAATTTTTATTCCGTTAATATTTGCACTGATGCCAATCGCAATTTATTTCGGTTTTTTAAAATAACAGGTAACCATAAAAATTTTTATTTCAAATTATGTCAGATATCGATAGCAAAATCCCTGAAGGACCTTTAGCCACAAAGTGGACGAAATACCGTTCGACTGTCCCTCTGGTAAATCCTTCTAACAAGAGAAATATTGAGATCATAGTTATAGGTTCTGGTTTAGCCGGTTCATCTGCTGCTGCATCACTGGCAGAGCAGGGTTACAGAGTGAAAGTATTTTGCTTTCAGGATTCTCCCAGACGAGCTCACAGTATAGCGGCTCAGGGTGGAATCAATGCGGCAAAGAATTATCAGAACGACGGAGACTCTGTGTATCGTTTGTTTTATGATACAATTAAAGGAGGGGACTACCGTTCGCGTGAAGGAAATGTTTACAGGCTTGCAGAAGTCAGCGGTAATATTATAGATCAGTGTGTGGCTCAGGGAGTTCCGTTTGCAAGAGAGTATGGCGGTTTGCTGAGTAACCGTTCTTTCGGCGGAACACAGGTGCAGCGTACTTTTTATGTAGCAGGTCAGACAGGTCAGCAGTTGTTATTAGGTGCATACAATGCTCTTGAGCGTCAGGTCGGTATAGGTTCAGTAACTATGTATTCACGTCATGAAATGCTTGACATAGTCAAGATCGATGGAAAAGCAAGAGGTATCATTGCCCGTGATCTTGTTACGGGAAAACTTGAACGTCACTTCGGACATGCTGTTTTGCTTTGCTCGGGAGGTTACGGAAATGCTTTTTATCTTTCAACAAATGCAATGGGCAGTAATGTGACAGCAGCATGGAAAGCTCATAAAGCAGGAGCATATTTTGCAAATCCATGTTACACGCAGATCCATCCAACATGTATCCCGGTGAGCAGCGGTCATCAGTCCAAGCTTACTCTTATGAGCGAGTCACTTCGTAATGACGGAAGAATCTGGGTCTCAAAGAAAAAGGATGATACACGAAAAGCAAATGATATCCCTGAAGATGAACGTGATTATTATCTTGAAAGGAGATATCCTGCATTTGGAAATCTTGTTCCAAGGGATGTGGCATCACGCGCAGCCAAGGAAAGATGCGATGCCGGACACGGCGTAGGCGCATCTAAGATGGCAGTCTATCTGGATTTTGCTTCCAGCATGAAGAGGTATGGTACGATTGAAGCCAATAAAAGAAATATACACAATCCGTCAGCAGAAGAAATTGACAGATTAGGAAAAGAAGTTTTAAAAGAGAAATATGGAAATCTGTTTGATATGTATAAACAGATCACTAACGAGGATCCTTATGAGGTTCCGATGAGAATATATCCGGCGGTTCATTATACAATGGGAGGTTTATGGGTGGATTATAATCTTATGACGAATGTTCCCGGATTGTATGCACTCGGAGAAGCGAACTTTTCGGATCACGGAGCAAACCGTCTTGGCGCATCAGCATTGATGCAGGGACTTGCGGACGGATATTTTGTGATACCTTATACTATCGGAGTTTATCTGTCGAATGAAATAAGAACAAAAGCAATATCGACTGACGAACCTGCATTTGTTGAAGCTGAGAAAAAAGTTCAGGATAATATTGATAAACTCATGAGTATCAAAGGAACAAAGTCTGTTGATCATTTTCATAAAACACTTGGTCTAATCCTCTGGAATAAATGCGGAATGAGCAGAAATGAAACCGGACTGAAAGAAGCTATAGAAGAGATAAAAGCATTGCGTGAAAAATTCTGGTCAGATGTGCGCATTCCCGGAGATGCAAATGAACTGAATACCGAGCTTGAAAAAGCCGGACGAGTAGCTGATTTTCTAGAACTCGGAGAATTGATGTGCATTGATGCATTACACCGGAATGAAAGCTGCGGCGGACATTTCCGTGAAGAATATCAAACCGAAGAAGGCGAAGCGAAACGTGATGATGAAAATTTTGCATATACGGCAGCCTGGGAAAATAAGGGAAACAATGCCTGGGATCTGCATAAAGAAAACCTGGAATTTAAAGAAATACATATTTCAAAAAGAAGTTATAAATAAATTAAACTCAGTTTAATCGTATTTTCGATAAAAGTATCCGGGAAAGATTTAGTTTTTTTGCAAAACGGAGTTTTGCATGCAAGTGCGTTCCCAAACTGAGTTTGGGAACGAGCATAAAATACACAATACACAATACACAATACACAATACACAATACACAATACACAATACACAATACACAATACACAATACACAATACTTAATACATAATACTAAAAAATGAATTTAACACTTAAAATATGGCGTCAGAAAAATAAAAATGCGGAAGGTAAGTTTGAGACTTATCCCGTGAAAGATGTATCACCTGACATGTCATTTCTTGAAATGTTTGATTATCTGAATGAAGAGCTTATCAATAAGGGAGAAGAGCCGATTGCTTTTGACAGTGACTGCCGTGAGGGAATTTGCGGAAGCTGCAGTATGTGGATAAACGGCAGGGCGCACGGACCTGTACCGGGAGTAACTACCTGTCAGCTTCACATGCGTTCATTCAAAGACGGTGAAACGATCACAGTAGAGCCATGGAGAGCAAAAGCTTTTCCTGTAATAAAGGATCTAGTAGTTGACCGTTCGTCATTTGATAAAGTAATAGCAGCCGGAGGTTTTGTATCAATAAATACCGGAGGCGCTCAGGACGGAAATACTATCCTTATTTCCAAAGATGATGCAAGTGAAGCATTCAGCGCATCAATGTGTATTGGTTGCGGTGCGTGTGTGGCAGCATGCAAAAATTCTTCAGCAATGTTGTTTGTCTCGTCTAAAATTTTTCATTTTGCTTCACTGCCTCAGGGAAAAGTCGAAGCTAAAACACGGGTTCAGAATATGGTTGCTAAAATGGATGAAGAAGGATTCGGTGACTGCTCCAACACTTATGCATGTGAAGCTCAATGCCCGAAAGAAATTTCCGTTGAAAAGATCGCTAAGATGAACAGGGAATATTTGACAGCTAAACTGACATAGGCTGAGTAAATTTTTCATTAAAATTTACATATGGATTCTGATTTCAATAATATTCTATGGAAACAATTCGGTGCTGCCATTGATATGCTTAAGAATGCCATAGCACTTTGTCCGGAAGAATATCTTGCTGACGGTTCTAAACAGTTTTATATTTCTTATCACAGTATTTTATTTCTCGATTATTATCTCACTATACCTCCAACTGATTTTACAGCTCAACTTCCTTTTACAATAAAGTCACCCGAAGAAATCCCGTCTGAAGCCATAGACGATATCATACCTGACAGAATTTACAGTAAAAAAGAATTACTTGATTATCTGAGATCAGCACGGGAAAAGTGCCGTGAACTGATCTCAGGATTGACTGAAGAAAAATTAAAAGAAAGATGGATAAATGAACCTGATGAACTTGCTGCATACGTAACTTTGCATTATTCTGTATTTGAAATACTGCTATACAATCTAAGGCATGTGCAGCATCACGCCGCACAGTTGAATATATTTCTGCGGCAGGAGTTCGGTCAGGCACCTGACTGGGTTTCAAGTGCTGAGGATGATATTCATAAAATGTCATAGCTAAATTTTTCAACCGGACCTTTATCAGCAGTTATCCGGTAATTTGAGATAAACCACAGAGCCACAAATGAGATAAGAGTAATTACTGTATTATCGTAGTGCCTTATTGACTTAGTAGTAAAAAAGAGCTGAAATAAAAAATAAATTTTATCGAAATGAATTCAGA
>JAGQWH010000055.1 GCA_020437545.1 Ignavibacteriota bacterium | reverse complement strand
TTGTGTATTGTGTATTGTGTATTGTGTATTGTGTATTGTGTATTGTGTATTGTGTATTGTGTATTGTGTATTGTGTAAAAATGTATAATTTCATAACCAATAGACATTAATAATTTCAAGATCAAAAAATCCCAAATCCAATATCCCAACATCCCAAATCAGAAACGTCTTTTAGAATTCATTAACGAGCTGATAACACTTCCTATAACAACAGACGCAGCTACATTTTTAGCTATATCAAAACCTTCTGTCTTCATAAATTCATTCTTACTTATAATACCTAAGCTTTTCTTACTGTCATCAATACCTGTTCCTTCTTCCACTTCACCGCCGTACCGGAATTTTTTGTACCCTCTGCTGATAAGAAAAATCCCTATAACAAATGAAATCAGGAATGCAACAAATGGAAATTTTTCATCGACTGCAAATAAAACAAACAGTCCGAAAAAAGTTGCCATAAACATTCCGGCTCCTGTGCTCAGGATTCCAATAATAGCCCTGTAAAGATTATTTCCGGGAGCTTTACCGTAACAGATTGTTCCGTCTTCTCCATCCACTACTACCTGATATGTCCTGTTCTCAAAACTGTACCGGATTACCCAGAGAGGATAATACACGATGTCAATATTTTCCCTTACAAGATCGTAATGTTCGAATGTAACATTATACAGACTGATGGAATTTCTTGATTCCGCAGCAAAATTTTTCTTTGCAAATTCAAATGCTTCTTTTTCGGAAGCTATAATATTGAACATCATGCCTTCACTCTGAAGAGATTCAAAATCAACTGGAAGGATCGTATCACCGGTAAGATTAATTTTCTTTACCCCAAGCTCCGCAACATCACATGCTGAATAAGTTCTTTCAAAAGAATTCTGTATCTTTCTTTCCACATCCACATAATATGTTGTAGTTCTGCCATTGGATGTTCTGGTTCTCTTCTCCTGTCCGAATATCCATCCGACTACATCAGCTCTTACCCTCCAGTATGGAATGAAAACTAAAAAAGCATCTTCGATCTTTGCGCTGGTTTTCAGACCTTTTGCTTTTGACATTCCTTTGCTCAGCCAGTTCTGAGCTTTTGTTATAGCCTCTTCTTTTTTTAATTTTCTCGGGACATAAAACTTAAGCGTACCCGATTCACCCTTTGTTAAAAGAAGTGTACCGCAATACTTACAGTTGAATGAACGAAGACCTTCGTTGATATCAAGTTCGCCGTTACATGACGGACAGGTAATTCCCTTAACGACCTTTTCTTTTTTTAAATTGATCGCCTGCTCGGTTGTTTGCTGTTGGGTTGTGGCTTCTGACATTCAGATTAATTTTAAGTTTTAGACTTTCTTGGCGACATAATAAGCAGCAGCTATAAGAGGTACGGCTGCCAGAAAATACAGGATCAATTTGAATCCTTCACCCATAATTAAAGTAGACTCTGATATATCCCCGTCAACCATAAATGCAATTCCGTATGAAACTATACTGGCCAGTAAAAAAATCAATATTGCCGCACCAAATAAAATCCGGAAAGGCATCTCGCTTTTAGAGGGCCATATGTTTGCATAAACTTTACCGGAAGAAGCCTCTACCATTGCTGAAAATTGCTTCCCTTTGAAATTATAATAAAACTGATAGAATGGAACATGAACAAGAAATGATTCGGCTATTGTGTCTTCACTTATTCCTGACTGAACAAGCCAGCTTTTTGCAGAACCGTATAAAACATCCGGTTCTACAAAATCAGTTTTATTGAAATCAGTTTTATTAAATGTCTTTAAATTTCCGGCAGGGATCTGAATATTTTTTATATCAGATATGGGAGTTGACCGGGCCGGTTGAAGATGTATCCTGTCTCCAGAACTGTCTTTTGTTTTAAAATACCATAGCGGGAAATAATAGAATGAGATCTGGGCTATCTGAGCAAGTTTATCAAGATCCTTCACATGAAAATTACCGGCCATCCATCTCCTGAGATTTCCTTCGGCCTGCTCTTTGGAAAAATTTGAATTCACTACATAGTGATTTACAACTTTTCTTTTATCTATATAAATTACTGATCCGCAGTATTCGCACTCAGTGAACTTTTCATCAGTGGGCATTTTATTTTCACCCCCGCACTGCGGACATATTATTGTTCCGGATATAATTTCGTCAGTCAATGAATTAATGCTTTTTTAAATTGTTAAAATATTCACCGATAATAATATTGCTGTGATCACAACTTTGCTAAAAGATCTTTTTTCTTGGCATCAAATTCTTCCTGTGTAATCAGACCGTCGGTTTTCATTTTTCCCAGTTTTTCAATCGTTGCCATGATCTCATCTGATGAGACTTTTTGTGCTCCGCCTGATCCGCCCTGATTCATATTTGACATCTGCTGTCCCATTATGTTTGCCATAGCCATACCTGCACCAAGCCCGGCACCTGCTCCTGCAAGTCCTCCGCTTTCATTCTCCGCTGCTTTCTCAATTGCACCGGCAGTTTTGAATTTCATATAATTGTCGAGATTTCCGACAGCACCCATTGAACTTCTTTCGTTGATCTTTTCCTGGACTTCTTCCGGAGGAACTATTCCAACAATTATCAGATCTGTTAATTCAATTCCCATTGAATTAAAAAAGTCAGCTACTTCAGCTTTCACACCTGATTCTATCTGAGAATAATATTGTCCGAGCTCAAAAACAGTTTTAAGATTATTTCCGAGCACACCATTAAGTCTGGAAACGATCGCATCTCTAAGATAATCCTCGATCTCATTAGTTGTGTAAAGTCCCTGCGTTGAAACAATCTCCATCATGAATTGTCGCGGGTTTGTGATCCTGATAGAAAATTTACCCGAAGCTCTGAGCTGAACGTATGTTAATTCTGAGTCTTTGAAATTGATCGGAGATTTAGTACCCCATTTAAGATCTATGAATTTTTTCAGAGAAATAAAATAGATCTGTGACTGAAATGGTGAGGTTCCGCCAAACGGAAGACTTATGAGCTTTGTAAGCAAAGGTATGTTCTCTGTAGTCAGAGTATGTCTTCCTGCCTGAAATTCATCAAGCGCTTTTCCGTCTCTGTAAAATATCGCAGATTGTGAATCCTGAACTATTAACTGAGTTCCTAATCTGTATGAAGATGAGCCATCCTGAGGCTCCCGATGAACCATTGTCTTTCCGGTCTCATCGAAATATTGTACTACATCAATAAATGCCATTTTATTATTTGTTTAAATTTAAAAAATTATGTTATGGTTAGTTTGAAGATACAAACTAACTTCTTAGAATACTTTCTCTTTCATCAAATTTTTTCAGAAGATCATCAATAGTCTGAGATAGCTGAGGAATATAGTTCTCAATATCTTCTTTTGCTTTTACTTTGGCTTCGAGATCTGAAAAACTGTTATTCAGATTTTCAACATATGAAAACATATTGAAATCAAATTCATATAACTGATTCAGCTGTGATTCACTGATCTTTGTTACATCAAACAGACCGCTGTATCCTCTTGCAGCAGATTTGAATTGTGCAATTGCGTTTTCATTTTTCTTATCGAGTTTATCAAGACCTTTAGTTTCCATAAGCTTTCCGTCTTCTGATAATTTCAGAATAATGTTTTTCAATTTGGTTTTATTTTCTTCTAATTTTCCGGCGAGCTTTGCCCTGAGTTGTGTATCCAGCTCACGGGTATTATCCCTGTTGACATAACCGTCATAACCCGGAATATATCTTTTGATTTTTTCAAGAAAGGTCTCACCGGATTTAACCTGCTCAAGTTTTGATTGTAGATCGCTCATAATTTTTATGGGTTTTAATTTTAATTCAAAAAAATTTAAATTGCTGTCAGAGAACTAAATATGAAAAAAATATGACTACAGAAAAAGTATGCCTGCCTGTTATTTTAATTATGATCTTTGTTTTTTCAGGAACAAACATAAAGGAAAATTATCTGCAGAACAAATATAATAAAACATCCTATAATTTTCCTTATATAAATCATATTAAAAATACTGACATAAAATCGGCAATTGATGAAGTTATTCGTCTTACAGGGGGTAATGTTACAAAAGCAGAAATGAAATTCAAAAAGGATATTCCTGTATGGATAATTGAAGCCACCGGAAAGGACAATAATACTTTTAAAGTGGAACTATCCTGTAATGACAATACCCTGCTGAGGATTGATGCCGACGAAGGTCCATTTAATTATGATATTGATCCGGGAAAAAATTTCATTACCTTTTCTGAATCAAAAAAAATTGCAGAAGAATATACAGGACAGAATACCCTGAAATGGAGATTTTTTAAGAACAGAAATAACTGGGAATATAATTTCTGGCTTTTCCTGAAATCCGGTAAAGCTCAGATCAGAATAAATGCAGAAACAGGTGAGATCATAAGCTCTAAAAAGAAAAAATAAATTTTATCAGTTTTCTTTTTTTTCTAATCTGTTCAATATTTCAAGAATAAGTTTGTTCTGATTGTCAAGATGCTCAAGTATGGCTTCAATCTCAGCTTCGGCTTTTGTGTTAATGTCAAAGTCAGACTGAGCTCTGACATCCGCATGAGCTGACTGAATGTTCTGACCGATCATAATAAGCGGCATAAGAAAGATCTGGATCACATTTGAGATAAAAAGCCACAGTACAAACCCGGGAAACGGATCAAACCTCATTTCAGCCGGAGCAAGTGTATTCCAGCTCAACCACAAGACTGTCCAGATAAATATAATAATAAAAAATCCCATACTGCCTACATGCTCAGTGATCCATAATGCAACCTTATTCAGAGCACTAAGATTCTTTTTAAAATATGCATTGACATTTTTTATCGGACCGTACTTTTCCCTTATTTCTTTTATTGTTGCAGGTAATTGGGAGCTCATATTCAATTATATGTTTTAAGAAAACGTTCAGATAATTAATTAAGCAGTTTTATCTTGTTAAATATACTAAACTGGAATTAAATATAATTTAAAGATCTGTACCTCTCGTTTACATATGTCTTCTGCCCTTCTTTGAAAATATTGACGCAGTTAAAATTAATCAGAATCCCTTTTGCCACTTTTAATAGTTTCATATGTGATATCAACTGTGCTTCATGTATAGGTTCAATTGCTTTTGCCGCTTTTATCTCGGCAACAAAAATATTTTCAATAAAAAAATCACATCTGAGATCAACATTCATTTTAAGTCCTTTGAATTGGATCGGGATCTTCATTTCCGAAATGAAATTAATCTTCCTTAAATGTAACTCATGACACATACAACTGTGATAAACACTTTCAAGCAAACCGGGTCCTAATTCTTTATGCACCTCAATTGCTGCACCTATAACATTGTAGCTTAATTCATCAAGATACTTTTTTGTCACTTCCATCATTCACTCCTTCCATTTTAATTGTTTATACATTCATTAACCACATAGGAACATAGGGCACATAGATAAAAAAAACAAACTTAAATTCTTTTCATTATTTTTTTAATGTTTTTTCATTTTTGGCTTTGCCTTTGCCTTTGCCTTTACTTTTGCTTTTGCTTTTATCTAAAATACTTTTCAAAAACCCTATAAACCTATGTGTCCTATGTCCCTATGAGGTTAAAAAGCTATGCAGTTAATTCAACTCGTCTTTAATTTTTTTCAGTATATTGATTGCTTCCAAAGGTGTAATATTATTTATATCCACATCCTCCAGTAGTTTCCTCAAAGCTTCATCCCTGAACTCCGTTACAGCCGACTCGAACATACTAATTTGAAACTGATCCTTATTCTTTCTTTTGTATTCCTTGTCTTCCAGTGATCTGAGTATCTCTTTGGCTCTGTCAGTCACAGGCACAGGCAATCCCGCCATCTGCGCTACCTGAATACCATAACTGTGATCAGCAGTGCCTTCTGTGATCTTTCTCAGAAAAATTACTTTATCATTAAACTCTCTGACCTCCACTCTGAAATTTTTAATTCTTTCATATAAATCTGCAAGAGCATTGAGTTCGTGATAATGAGTTGCAAACAATGTCCTTGCTCTGATGTTTGGATTTTCGTGAAGATATTCTGTCATTGCCCATGCTATTGAAATTCCGTCATAAGTACTTGTACCTCTTCCTATCTCATCAAGAAGAATCAGACTCCTGCCGGTTGAATTATTGAGGATACTTGCTGCCTCATGCATTTCAACAAGAAATGTACTCTCACCTTTCGAAATGTTATCCGATGCGCCTACCCTTGTAAAAATTTTATCCACTATCCCGATCTTAGCACTCAGTGCCGGAACGAAACAACCGATCTGAGCAAGCAAGACAATAAGCCCGGTTTGTCTGAGATAACTTGATTTACCGCTCATGTTCGGTCCCGTTATTATCAGTATCTGATTATTTGAAGTATCTAGTGATGTATCATTCGAAATATATTTCTCTCCGGGTGGAAGAAGTCTTTCTATTACCGGATGTCTCCCCTCTTTTATCTCAAGCTTTTCGGTATCCGAAATTTCAGGCATGACATATTTATATGCTTCCGAAACCTCCGCAAAGCTTATGAGAGAATCTAAAGTAGCAATTAGTGAAGCGTTCTTCTGAACGGGATCGGTGAATTCAAGTATTGAATTTCTGAGTTCAAGAAAAATCTTATTTTCAAGGACATTTATTTTTTCTTCGGCATTAAGGATTTTGTCTTCATAAACTTTAAGCTCTTCGGTAATATATCTTTCCGCATTCACCAGTGTCTGCTTTCTGACATAACCCGCAGGTGCTTTATCCAGATTGGCTTTAGTTATCTCAATGTAGTATCCGAAGACTTTATTGAAATCCACTTTCAGTGAATTTATCCCTGTACTGGCTCTTTCTTTACTCTGAAAATTTTCCATCCAGGTCTTCCCGTTGATAAGTATGTCCTTTATTTCATCGAGTTCTTCATTATATCCTTTATTGATGACTCCGTAAGTGTCTATGCCGCTGACATAATTTTCATTTATGCATTTTTCAATTTTAATAATCAGATCATTTATCTCGATTAGATTGTTTCCGAGAGCTTTTATGGAGGGTGATGTAAATTTTTCAAGTTTTGATTTGATCTCAATAATTTTCTTCAGAGAGATCTTAAGTTGTATCAGATCTCTTGCAACTGCTTTTCCGGTAGAAACTTTTGAAAGAAGCCTTTCAAGATCTGCTATTGATTTTAGGTCTTCGGCTAATTTTTTTCTCTCACTTTTATTTTCAAAAAAATCCTTAACCGCATCGAGTCTTTTCTTAATCTGATCGGACTTTTTCAGCGGTCTTGAGATCCATTTTTTCATAAGCCGTCCGCCCATAGCCGTCTGCGTTCTGTCAAGTATGGATATTAATGTACCTTCCCTGCTGCCTTCAGAAATGGATGATGTAATTTCGAGATTTCTTTTTGTAGATGGATCTAATATAATATAATCAGTAAAATCATAGAGATATATCTTCTTTACATGCGGCAGATTATTCTTCTGAGTTTCATTTAAATAATTCATGACACAGCCGGCTGCTATTAGTCCTTCCTTTAGATCATCAATTCCGAATCCTTTCAGGGATTGCGTGCCGAAATGATTTGTCAGAACTTCCCTTGAATAATCAATATTAAAAACCCAGTCATCAACTTTTGTAAAAAAGAATTTATTCTTTTGTTCATTGAATGATGCATCAGGATCATATCCCAGAGCTTTGTAAACTTTTTCCTTTTCCCGTTTTGAGATCAGAATTTCGGATGGATTAATAATGTCAATCTGTTCGGCAAGATTTTTCAGATGAATTTCCGAAGCTGCAAACTCTCCGGTAGAAACATCACAGAAAGAAAATCCGCAGACATTATCTTTTATATAAACTGCCGCAAGAAAATTATTGGATTTATGATCTAGAAGTTTTTCTGAAAAATTGGAACCGGGAGTGACCACTTCCACGACATCACGTTTTACTATACCTTTGGCATACTTGGGATCTTCCAATTGTTCGCACACTGCAACCCTGTATCCGGCTTTTACCAGTTTGGGTAAATAATTATCCAGTGCATGATGAGGAAAACCTGCAAGCGGCACCTCAGAAGCTGCGCCGTTTGAACGTTTGGTAAGTGTGATTCCCAAAACCTTAGAGGCTGTTACTGCATCATCTTCAAAAGTTTCAAAAAAGTCACCCATTCTGAAAAGTAAAACTGTATCCGGATATCTCTCTTTGATCTTCCTGTATTGTCTCATAAGTGGCGTTTCGTTTTTCATCGGTAAAATCAGTTAGTAGTTAATGGTTAGTAGTTAATAGTTAGTAGTTAATAGTTAATAGTTAATAGTTGATAGTTGATAATTATTTTAAGAAGAAATGTTTTTGAGTATAAATCAAAAGTCAAGAATCCACATTTCGCGAATCCCAAATCAATAGTTTTTGATCTTGTCTTTAAGATATTTATTCAAAAGTTCTCTTCCCCTGAATATATGAGCTTTTACTGTGCCCAGCGGGATCTTCAGTTCTTTGGCTATTTCCTCGTATTCTTTTTCTTCTTTATGTCTTAAAACAATTACGGATTTGTATTTTGGAGGAAGCGTTTCTATGGCTTCATTGATTATTTGTTTTAACTGATCATCGAGTATATGTTTATCAGGTTTGTTTTCATGATCAGGGATCTCAAATTTATAGTCACTGTCATCTGCCTGAATTTCCTTATCAATCGAGAAAGTATAAAGCTTTTTTTTACGCAGATAATCTATGGCATTATTCGTTGCAATTTTAAAAAGCCATGTGGAAAATGCAAATTGTTTGTCAAAATTCTGCAGTGAATTAAATGCCTTTATAAATGCCTCCTGAGTCAGATCTTCCACATCTTCCTTTTTGGATATCATCCTGTAAACAAGATTATATATCATCTGATAGTACTTCTTCATTAGTTTTTCATATGAAGATTGTTTACCTGATAAAGCTTCATCAATCAAAGCAATGTCCTCAGCTTTTGATTTATTTGGGATAATTTTCGGATTCATTAATTGCTGAGAGGGTTTGATAGGAAATTTTTTATTTTCTTTATAAATTTATTATTCATCGTGCAAAAATTACATCAATCTGAATTCAATATCAATAAACAAAAAAGCTTTTGTAAATAATTTACAGTCCGGTCATTTTTTTAAAATTAATTTATTTTTCATTTTAACTTAGTAATAATCAGTTTTTTATTTATAAAAATTTGAAATTAAAGCATTTAAAAGTAGAACCATATTATCTATCTTATTTTTTATAAATGTTTGTAAAATTATAATTCAATAACCGGTGCTTAAGAATATATTAAATCTTTCTCTGGAAGATTTAGAAAAGGAAATAATTGAACACGGTGAAAAAAGATTCAGAGCTGTACAAATCTTTAATTCCATTCATAAAAGAAATGTATCTTCATTTGATGAGATCAGTTCTATTCCTAAGGAGCTGATAGAAAAACTTAAAAAAGTATATTTTTTACCCGTTTTGACACTTATTAAAGAAACGGAATCTGAAAAATTCAATACCCGTAAATTTTTGTTTGAACTGTCCTCTGACGGAAGGAATTATCTTATTGAATCCGTTCTGATTTCTGAAAATGAAAGAGAGACTTTATGTATCTCCACACAGGTCGGTTGCAATGTAGGATGTGAATTCTGTGCAACGGGCAAGATGGGTTTTATGAAAAATCTTGATGTAAGTGAAATAATTGCTCAGATATACGAAGTTAAAAGGAAAACAGGAATATCTCCTTCTAATATAGTTTACATGGGAATGGGTGAACCGTTCCTTAATTATGACAATATGCTGCGATCATTACTTATGATCACTCATAAAGAAGGATTGGATCTTTCATCAAAAAGGATAACAGTATCAACTGTCGGTTTCAAAGGGAAAATAATCAATTTCGCAGATGACCTTATAAAAGAAGAAAACAAATCTGTTAAGAATGTAAAACTTGCTTTATCTTTGCATTCAACAGATAACGGTATCAGGGAATCTATTATTCCGACATCAGTTAAAAACAATCTTACTGTTTTATATAATGAACTGGCTTACTTTTATCAAAAGACCAGAAACAAGATCACTTATGAATATATTTTTTTTGAAGGTCTAAATGACACGGAAAACGATGTAAAAAGATTATCAAAGATCACTAAAATGGTACCTTCAAATCTGAATATAATCCCATTTCATCCTATAGATTTTGAATTAAACAAACCGCTCGATATTTTTAATACAAAAAAAGATATAAATAATTTACTTTCAAATAAAAAATTATTTGATTTTATTGCACGTCTAAAGAACAATAAAGTAGTTGTAAATGTCAGGTCTAGCAGCGGAATAGATATTAATGCTGCATGCGGTCAGCTTTCAGTTTCAACCGAAAGACAAAAGATGGCAGAAGACACAGTCTGATTTAATTTGTTCTTCATATATCAGAAAATTTATAATTTATAATTAATTTTGCATCAGTTAATAATATTCGGACCACCGGGAGTAGGCAAAGGAACGCAGGCAGAAATAATTGCTGCAAAATTAGATCTTGAGCATATTTCAACAGGCGCTATACTGAGACAAGCGGTGTCAGAAGGTACAGACCTTGGCAAAAAAGCAAAGGAAATAATGGACAAGGGAAATCTTGTACCTGATGAAGTAATGAATGGAATAGTAAAAGAGACATTGAGTAAAATTTCAAAATCCGGATTCATACTTGACGGGTTTCCCAGAACAGTTGAGCAAGCCGAAGCATTATCAGCTATTTTTGATGAATTGAAAATGAACAGCGTTTTAGTTATCAACCTTACTGCTGATGAAAACGAGATAATTGACCGGTTACTGAAAAGAGGAAGAAGCGATGATACGAGAGAAACTATCATGAACAGATTAAAAATATATTTCGAATCTACAAAACCCGTAAAGGATTTTTATGAAAAGAAAGGGATTGTTATTGATGTAGAAGGTGTGGGAGATATTAACGATATTAGCGAAGCTATTCTTGCTGAAATAAATAAATCCTGATTATTCTTTTTTAAATTTTCATATATGATCCTTACTAATAATTTTCCGTTTTTATAATTGCAATTTTAAATCTAAACGTATATTTTGTTAATCAAATTTTTATATTATGGCATCTATCAAAGTAACTGATCTCACCGACAAAGGCATCGTCATTCTTCAACCAAAAGGAAATTTCGTTGGCGGAGATGAAACAGACGAACTCCGTGATTCTATTAAAAACTATTCAGAACTGGAAAACAAAAAGTTAATCATAGATTTAGGAGATGTACTGTATCTTAACAGCACTGCCCTCGGGGTATTAATATCTGCACATGCAAATTATTCTAAAAGAGAAGGCAAAATAAAGCTTTGTCAGCTGAATAAGAATTTGGAAAATTTGTTTGTAATAACGAAATTAGCTTTAATTTTTGATTCATATCCATCACAGGAAGAGGCAATAAAAAGTTTTGAATAAAAAAAATAATTTATAAATTAAATAAAATATAACTCTATCAGGGTTAATGGAGGTTAAAATTAATGAAACAATCTGTTTTCATGACTGTTGTAATCGTAGTGTCTCTTGTCGTTTCTGCGATTATTTTTTATTACGTTTTCGGAAGTGAAGTAAACTTCAAAACTCCTGAAAGACATGTTCCGGCTAATTTAATGGGAGCTGTATTTCTTGGAGGTCCAATTGTTGTAGTTTTAATGGCTTTAAGTATCATGGTTATAACATTTACAATCGAAAGACAGCTTTCACTTTCAAAAGCTAAAGGTCGCGGACCAATTGAAAATTTCCTTAAGAAAGTTCAGAATTCACTTCTTGAAGGAAATATAGATGAGGCAATCGGAGAATGCGATAAACAACGTGGATCCATTGCTAATATTCTGAAACAGGGTCTTGAAAGATTTCAGGTTCTTTCAGCCGACAACAAACTTGAAGCTGAAGAAAAACTTCAGGAAGTACAGTCAGCAATTGAAGAGGCAATGATGCTTGAAGTACCGCTTCTTGAAAGAAATTTAGTAGTTCTTTCCACTATTGCTTCGGTATCCGTGCTTATCGGTCTGTTCGGAACGGTAGTAGGTATGATCAGAGCTTTCCAGGCTCTTGCAGCAGCAGGTACTCCTAATGCAGCTGAGCTATCATCAGGTATTTCTGAAGCTCTTATCAATACAGCAGGTGGTTTGTTTGGAGCTATCGTTGGAACGATCTCATACAATTATTTTGTGACTAAAGTTGGTAACATTACTTACATGATCGATGAAGCTACATATAACATGCTGCAGATATTATCAATCAAAGGTAAAAAGACAGCATAGTTTTTTTAAAAAACATTTAACATAGTTTATTAATGAAGAAAGCAAGATCTATAAAAAAGCCGGGTGTAAACATTGATATGACTCCACTTGTGGACGTTATTATGTTACTGTTAACTTTCTTTATGCTTGTCGCTACCTTCAAAGCCGAATCAACTGATGCAATTGAAATTAAACTTCCTGAATCTGTTGTAACTGACACAACCAAATTACCTGAAAAAGATATAATGACATTAACCCTTACAAAAGCAGGTGATGTATTTATTGATGTTGATAATTACAAGGTCAGGGAAGAAGTTTTCGGCGATGCTTTCGGGATTGGCGTTTTTCATCCTGACAGCGTTGGAAAAACCGAATATGAAGAGACAGGCGGAATAGTAAACGGTAAGAAATTCACAAGGAAAGTAACTATATTGGACAGAGCGCAATTTGAGAAAACATTAACGGATCTCAGACTTGCTTTGAAAAATTCAACAGGAGGTAAATCTGATTTCAGAATTGTTCTGAAAGGAGATACCGAAACTGATTACGGAGTTGTAGAAGATCTTATGGATATATTTAAAAAGACAAAAAATACTCGTTTTGCACTGGTCACAGACGTAAAGTCAGGGTCTCCTGAATAGGGTTTTTGGGCAGAGCAATAATCAGTAAAACATCTTAATAATTTTAAAACTGTAAAGGAAATAATATTATGGCAGGTGGCGGATTTGATGCCCCGGATTCCGGTGGGGGCTTACACAAACAAAAAAAATATAAAAAAGGAAAAAAGATCGGTGTCAGAATTGATATGACTCCTATGGTGGACGTTATCATGCTTCTGCTTACATTTTTTATCCTTACTACCACTTTAAATACACCGCAGATAATGCAGATCAATCTCCCTAAAGGAGACGAAGAAGATAAAGTCAAAGTGGACATGGGTGATGTGCTCTATGTCAGAGTTTCAGAAACCGGGAATGCATACTTCTCAATGGGAAAGTCCGATGGTACAGAGGAAGCTCCCGAGAAAGTTTCTTTTAATGATATGAAATCAAAAATCGAATCAGTTTACAGAAGTAATCCCAAACTAATAATACTTTTGAAATTTGACAGGAAAATGAAATACAGTACCATGGTAGATATGCTTGATGAAATAAATAAGGCGGCTATTGAAAAAAGATACAGCTTTATGAAACTGGAAGATGCGGATAAAGAAATTGTAAAGACCGCCGGCGGTTAATAATGCATAAAAGTTAATTTTAAAGCGGTTTGAATTTATTCAGATCGCTTTTTTTATTTAAAATAAAAAATTGAGAACCCGTTATATAATTTTATTTCTATCACTTTTATTTTTATCCTTATCTTATTATAGCTATCCGCAATCGGAAGCAAAGAAATCTCTTTCGGATAATCCTACTCAGCTCAGACAATATGTGACTGACGAAACCGGAACCCTTACACCTGCTCAGATAAAATTTCTGAATACCAAACTCAGCAATGAAGATAAGAGTACTTCAAATCAGATCATTGTTTACATGATATCCGGTCTCGATGGCGAATCTCTTGAAGATGTATCCATAAGACTTGCCGAAAAAAATAAAATTGGTAAAAAGGAAAATAACAATGGTGTCTTGATGCTGATAGTAAAAGATGACCGTAAGATCAGGATAGAAGTAGGATACGGTCTTGAAGGAGCTCTGACTGATGCTCTGAGTTCCCAGATCATCCGGAATGACATTACTCCGGAATTTAAATCCGGTAACTACTACGGCGGAATAGATAAAGGCGTAGATGCAATAATACAGGCTATAAAAGGAGAATACGTAGCTGATGAAAAACCCGGCTCCGGAAATAATCTCTGCTACGGGTTACCTATATTCGTCATGATAATTTTCGGTATTATTTTCTTCTTTATATTTATATCCATAATCAAAGGAAGAAGGATGATCGGAAGAAGCATATACGCAGGTAAAAGCGGATGGAGCAGCGGTGGCTGGAGCAGCGGAGGAAGCAGCAGCAGTTCCTTTGGTGGAGGCGGCGGATTTTCAGGCGGCGGCGGTTCTTTTGGCGGAGGCGGTGCAAGCGGAAGCTGGTAATTTTTTCACCATAATTTAATTACTAATTAACATGGTTTACTTTTTTACTTTATTTAGCATTAACTCATGTCTCATAAAAACTTTGTAAAGAAATATCTGTCAGATGAATCCCTTGACAGGATAGCCGAGTCAATTGGTGAAATAGAAAAAAAAACATCCGGCGAATTGCGTGTTTGCATAAAGAAGAAAAAAGGTTTACTTGAAAAAAATAAACCAAGCAGAGAACTGGCTCATAAAGAATTCTTAAAACTGAACATGCATAAAACCCGCGACCGGACTGGAGTTTTGCTGCTTATTATTTTTGAAGACAGGGAATTTGAAATAATTGCAGATGCCGGAATAAATGAAAAGATCGGCGAAGATCTCTGGAGCAATATTTCTTCTAAAATGAAAGAACATTTTTCAAAAGAAGAATATCTTGAAGGTATCCAGTTTGCATTAGGCAGAATAGGTGAAGTGCTTATCCGGGAATTCAAAGTAAAGGATAACGACACTGATGAATTATCAAATGAGGTAATCATAGGATAAAATAAATTTGTATTGTCTTAATTAACATTTATATCTTTACTATATTTACAAAAATTAATCAGCCGATGAAAGAACCGGACTCAGCCGAGAAATTACTTACAGAACACATTAAAAATGAAAACCTCAGAAAACATTGCTATGCCGTAGAATCTGCCATGAAATTTTATGCAGAAAAACTCGGAGAGAATTCAGAAGAATGGGCTGCAACCGGACTTTTACATGACTTAGACTGGGAAGAATTTCCTGATACTCATCCAAACACGGCTGTACCGATTCTTGAAAAAGCAGGTTACAGCAAAGAACTAATTGAAGCTGTCTTAGGTCATGCATACCCGGAAAGAACCAATGTTCCCAGAAATTCATTACTTGCAAAATACCTTTATGCCTGCGATGAGATCACCGGATTTATTACCGCTTATTCATATATGAAACCCGGAGGATTAAATGACGTTCAACCCAAGAGCATACGAAAGAAAATGAAAGATAAGGCATTTGCCAGGAATATAAACAGGGAAGAACTTGTCAAAGGTGCTGAAGATATTGGTGTAGAATTTGATGAACATATTCAGAATGTAATCAACGCAATGAAAGAAGATCCAAGATTAAAATAAAATCTTATCAAACTAATTAATGTCTGTAATAACCACAAAAAATTTATCCAAAGAATTCTCATCAGGAAAGTTTTCCAAGGAAAAGATCCAGGCTTTGAATAATTTCACTTTTGAAGTTGAAGGTGGTGAAATATTCGGATTGCTTGGTCCAAACGGAGCAGGAAAGACAACTCTGATAAAAATACTGCTTGGGATCACATTCCCTACTTCAGGGGAAATTCAGATCTTCGGAAAAAATATATCTGATGAATCTTATAAGACCAAAGTAGGATATCTTCCCGAGAGTCATAAATTTCCGAATTATTTTAACGGAGAAGAAGTGCTTCATTTTTTCGGAATGCTCAGTGGTATCAGTAAAGCAGAAGTGAAAAAGAAAACTGATGAATACCTTAAGCTGGTGGATATGGAAAAATGGCGAAAGACAAAGATCAGAAAATATTCTAAGGGTATGCTCCAAAGACTTGGTCTTGCTCAGTCAATGTTGAATAATCCTGATATAATATTTCTCGATGAACCAACAGACGGAGTAGATCCCATTGGCCGGAAAGAGATCCGTGATATTCTGATAAGATTAAAAGAAGAAGGTAAAACTATTTTCCTTAATTCCCATCTGCTTAGTGAAGTTGAACTTGTTTGTGACAGAGTTGCTATTCTGAACAAAGGTGTGCTGATCAAATCAGGAAGAGTCGATGAAATAACAGCCGTGTCTGATAATTATATTTTCAACACTACGGAAATTGACGAATCTGTAATGCATTCACTTCTCTCAGTTTATAAATCAATTATCAAAAGCAAACATGAATTTTATTACAGTACAGATAGCCCTGAAGATCTGAATAAACTGATAGATTTCTTAAGACAAAATAAGGTACTTATTCTCAGCATTACCCGTGAAAAAAACTCACTCGAAGATCTGTTCATTAATTTAATCGGGAGCCGGAATTAAAATGATCTTTTCAACACTTATTCTTAATACTTTTCGTGAAGCGGCTGCCAAGAAAATTTTTCTGGGCTTCTTTGCAATTTCCACAATAATAATTCTTGTGTTTCTTTTTCTTATTAATGTTGATTCTGTAGACGGAATGGTCGATATGATGGAATCCTCCGGAGAAGAAGGAGTGAAGAATCTTGTAATAGGATTTGAGGTTGCAATGATAAATATCTCTTATTTACTTGTTATCACGTTTTGTTTTATCTCAGTTTCATCATTCATACCATCAATGCTTGAGAAAGGAAATATAGATCTGCTGCTTTCAAAACCGGTTTCCAGGAGTAAAATATTAATAGCAAAATTCACAGGAGGAGTTCTTCTTATATTTATCAGCCTTACTTATCTTATCGGATTTGTCTGGCTTATACTTTCAATCAAATCCGGATTCTGGCACATCCCGTTCCTGTATACCATATTCTGGCTGACGCTGTCTTTTGCCATTATTTATTCACTCATTATATTTATCGGATTGATTTCTCAAAGTACTATTCTTTCCATCCTTATCAGTCTGTTTCTTGTATTCATAGTATGTCCCGTCCTTTACGTAAGGGAAGCAACTATATTTACATTCGTAAGCAATACAGCCGTTCAGTTTATAATTAATTTTTTCTACTATATTTTACCAAAGACTACAGACATAAATCAGATCACAACGGATATCATTACAGGTAAGAAGGTCGAATCATATATGCCGGTTATCTCATCAGTATTGTTTATGCTGGTGACTTTATCTGCTTCCATTTTTTATTTCCGGAAAAAGGATTATTAATATCTGAGGATAATGAAGATATGAGAAACACTGCATTAGTAATTATTTTTTTATTTATTCTTTCTGTGAGTGGCTGCAATATTAAACCGGTTGCAGAGCCTCTTCCTATTTCAGTAACTACCAATCTAAGTCTGCTTCAGGAAAACCCTCAGTTTGTCATGTATCTCAATTTTAAAAATATGAGACATACGGATTTCTGGAGAAAAAATATCTCGGACTCATTGCTCAATGCGGAAAAAACTTTTGGCAGTCTTCTTAATACTTTCAAAGAAGCTACAGGCGCTTCCATATCTGACGGAATTGATGAGTTGTATTACTCAAACTCCTGGTTCGGAGAGAATGCGATCATTCTTAAAGGAGTTTTCAAAAGGGAAAAACTTGATTCATATATTGAGACAGACAGTATATTCTCCGTTGCAAAATTCACAGACGGAACTAAAATCTATATAAAAAACGATAACGGACTGTATTTTTATTTCAGAGATGATTATACCATCTGCGCAAGCAATTATTTAAAACAGATCGATGAAATGATGCAGGTTAATGATACTGTAAAAAGCGGACTTCTGCTGAATCAGGATGCTTACTCATCTATTGAGAATATTATCTATAAGGAAAATCTCTGGATGGTAACTACCGAGAAACTATTTATCCGCGGGATCTTTCAGAATTTTCTTGAATCCACTTCCGACAGAATTATAGATATGGAAGATACTACCGGTAATGAAGGAGATTCAATTTCAGTAGATGAAAAGCCAAATATAGTTAATCTTTATAAAAGACTTAATTCGGTTTCCTTCTCAGCCAAAATGGATGAAGATTTGAAGTTTTTGATACAGGGCGAATGTATTAATAATGAATCTTCGAAATATCTAAAAAGTCTGATAAGCGGACTAATTACTGTTGGCAAATTAAAATCTGCCGGAAAGAAAAATCAGAATGCGGAAAATTTACTTGATAAGATAAAGCTTGACAGATATGACTCTTCAGTTTTTGTCGAGTTGTCAATTAATGAAAATACGCTTAATGATTTGAAGAAAATAGATCTGATGAATGAACCTGGCATTGAATAGATTTTTATTTAAAGATCATTTGTCTTCTGCCAGAAATTTTTCTATCATCTTTACATCTTCTTCACTACCTATAAATAAAGGAGTTCTCTGATGAAGACTTTCAGGTTCTATTTCCATGATCCTTTTACTGCCATTACTGCTTCTTCCTCCTGCCTGCTCAACAATAAAACTCAAGGGATTTGCTTCATACATTAATCTTAGTTTTCCATTCTTGTTTTTATCATCCGGTGGATACAAGAATACACCACCATATAAAAGATTTCTGTGAAAGTCAGCAACTAATGAACCTACATATCTGGAAGAAAAAGGTCTTGATGTATCAGGATCATTTTCTTTAATGTATGCTATATATTTTTTCATTCCTTCAGACCATTTGCAGTAATTACCTTCATTCACCGAATATGTTTTGGATCTTTTAGGGATCTTAATATTTTCATTCGAAAGCAAAAACTCCCCTACCGAAGGATCGAGTGTAAATCCGTGAACACCTTCATTATTAGTATATACAAGCACTGTACTTGATCCGTAGATCACATAACCTGCAGCAACCTGTTCGACTCCCCTCTGCAAACAATCTTCCATGGATCCGGGTCCTGAATTACTGACTCTTTTATATACGGAAAAGATAGTTCCGATCGAAACATTCACATCTATGTTCGATGATCCGTCCAGCGGATCAAAATGACAGATATATTTATTTGTAAGATAGTTGCTGTCTGAATATTTATCCTCAATAGGTATAAAACTTTCCTCTTCTTCTGAACACACAGCGCAAGTGTGCCCTCCCTGCTTCATCACATGAGTAAGCACGTCATTTGCAAATACATCAAGCTTTTTAACCTGTTCTCCCTGCACATTTTCTTCACCGGTAAATCCCAGTATATCTATAAGACCTGCTCTGTTTACTTCAAGCGAAATTACTTTACAGGCAAGCGCAATATCAGCCAGAAGATCAGAAAGCTGCCCTGTAGCATCAGGAAATTTTCTTTCCTGATCTATTATGTGTCTGTAGAAAGTTGTAAATTTATTATTTACCATAATTATTTTGAATAAATTTTTTAATGTTTTCGCTCAAATCAAATACTTTCAGTAAATCTTAATTCCGCAGATCTGTTATATTTCCTTTTAATAAGTATTTATTTCTCTTATTTATGGATGTCAAATCCTTCATCATTCCATGCGATAATCCCGCCTTCTAAATTATAAACTTCATCAAATCCCAGATCCCGCATCAGAAACATTGTCTGTCTGCTTCTGTTTCCGGAACGGCAATAAACCAGATATCTTTCCCTTTTATCAAGCCCGTCTATGTTTGATTCAAAATCTCCGCTGTAAAAGTCTATGTGAGAAGCGTCTTTGAGATGACCTAAATCGAATTCATCTCTTGTCCTTACATCTATCAGAACGAATGAATTCTCTTCGTGTAATTTTTTGAATTCTTTTGTGTCAATATCCTTGTGTTTCATACTAATTTATTTTTTGATGTTATATTAATTATTAATAATTTTTGTTTTAAAACGAATTTAATTCTCTTACGATTATATAGATTCCCATTAGCAGCACAAACCAGCCAAATGATTTTTTTATGCTTTTTCCTGAAATAAATTTTGTAAGATAACTCCCGAGGAATATACCTGCGATCGCAAACCCAAGAAATATAAACAGCAGCTTCCAGTCAATTATATAATTGCCCATCAGATCACCGGCGAAACCAGTGAGCGAATTTATGGCGATGATGAGCAGTGAAGTTCCTACTGCAGCTTTCACCGGCACTTTTGCAAAAAATACCAAAGCAGGTACGATAAGAAATCCGCCGCCTGCCCCTACAAGTCCGGTTACAACACCGACAAATAACCCGTAAAAAATAAGTGTAAACATCTCTTTACCCGTCATTTCACTCCCCGTCTCTTTTTCTTTGACATTTCCAAAGATCATTGAGATAGATGATAAAAGCATTATGACGGCAAAGAAAAATAGAACAAAATGATTTTTAGTTAATACAAACTCTTCACTGCTGTATAGTAAATCAGGTATTGCAGGAAGTAAAAATTTCCGGGTCATAAAGATCGAGATAAGAGATGGTATTGCAAATGCAAGACTGGTTTTGAAACTAACCAATCCGTTCTTTACATATGAAAAAGATCCTATCAATGTAGTAGTACCTACTATGAATAAAGAATAAACCGTTGCAAGTACAGGATCAATGTCCATCAGATAAACCATTATCGGCACTGTAAGTATTGCTCCTCCGGCACCTATGAGCCCTAAAACAAGCCCAACAAATATTGCAGCTATATAACCGGCAATTTCCATTTTCAGGTAAAATATTTTTTAAATTCTTCTATCTCTTTTTTATTCATACTTTCAGGTTTTTCATTTAAATCATAGAGATAATTCTGATTAATATTTTTTCCTGAAGTAACGTTTTGTTTTTTACTGATCTCATTTAGAAAATTTTCTGAACTCTTTACTGTGCATCCGCATACTCTTGCAAGTCCTGTAATACCATTGTCCGAACTGACAATAGTCAGCTTTTTAACTTCTGTGAAATTTTCTATTCTTTTCCTTATCAACTCATCTGCAGTTTTGTTTTCTGAGTATATTACCGAACTGTTCGTACTTTTCCCAAAACCGTCAAAAACAAAAACAGCTTTTTCATCTTTATTCAATCCGGCTTTTACTTTTTCCACTAAAGCAAGTTGAGCGGCTTCTTTATCTTTATTAAAAAGTGCCTTCAGCTGTGCATCTTTATGGATCACATTGTTTGCATCTATTATTATCGTTTTCATTTTTTTTGTTTAATCCGAACCAAAAAAATATTCATTTCAAATCATGTTAATATTTCGGCACACTAATTATAAAAATCCAATTTAAACTCCGCCGCAGCAGATAATACAATTAACCAATTAACCAATTAACCAATTAACCAATTAACCAATTAACCAATTAACCAATTAACCAATTAACCAAT
>JAGQWH010000054.1 GCA_020437545.1 Ignavibacteriota bacterium | reverse complement strand
ATAAACTGTTTATAGATGCGGATTATAATACGCAGAGGCTGTTTGATTTTGAAAATCAACTGAAGATAAAATATGAAGGTTATGCAGATGAAGTTATAAAAAGGATAGAAGGCGGTAACGTATCTCTGCAGACAAATTCAGGATTGATCGGATCATCACAGGCTTTGTTTGGTGTGATTGGTGAATTCCAGTTGGGTGCTCTTCAGTTATCAGCTGTTGTATCTCAGAAAAAAAGTAAGACAGAAGTAAAGGATTACAGCGGTGGCGCAGTTGATCAGGAGTTCAATCTTAAAGTATGGGATTATTCCGATAACCATTATTTTCTTGATACTGCATACAAAGCAAGTTTCCTTGATTATTTTAACAGTACAAGTATAAGTCAGACTACGAGTGATCTGAGCGTTGATGCGAATTCATTTGAAGTATGGGTTCAGACGGATGTCACTACTACCGGATACAGACGAGCAGGGTTGCATGTGGATCTTGGTCAGATTCCGCAGGAGACAGGAAAGTATGCCGACTCTTTAAAATCCGTACCTAATCCGCAGCAGGGAGTAAGCGCATTCGGACTCGTTAGAAAACTTGAGCCTTCGGAATATTCATTAAATAAATACGCCGGTTTTGTTACTCTTAAGATCAGTCTCCCTGATAATTATTTTGCCGGTGTCGCATATAAACGAACGGCTACCGGTCAGCAGTTCGGTACTATAAGTACTGACACAAATGTAAGATCAACCGATACTCTTGTACTTAAAATGATAAAGGTAAGTACTCTGATTCCGGCTAACACACATGCCTGGGAATTAAAGATGAAGAATATATACCGTCTTCCTGTTTCAAAGATTGTAAGAGATGGTTTTGATTTTCAGATCAGATACATTAATGAAGGAATATATAATCCTACTTATCCTATTCAAAATCTAAACGATTACATTATTACTATAATGGGACTGGATAAATATTCAAACGGCCGGAGCGGAGGACCGGATAATCTGTTTGACTTCTTACCCGGAACTACAATTGATACTGAAAACGGCTATATAATTTTTCCTACGCTTAAACCATTTCTTAATAATCTGAGGGACACTATTAACGGGATCACCATTGACTCCGCTACATACTGGTATCCTCAGATATATTCCGATCTTAAAGCAAATGCCAGACTTCTTCCAAACTCCAACAATTATGTAATGACGGGCCGTGCAAGAGGAGAACAGGGAATAAGTAATACCATTAATCTCGGATTTAATATTGTACAGGGAAGTGTGGTCGTAAAGATCGGTGAAAGAAGTCTTGAAGTAAATTCAGATTATACAGTTGATTATTCAACCGGAACTGTTGTAATTAGAAATGCGGCGGCACTGCTTTCGAAGGATCTCCGGATATCATATGAAACGAATGATCTCTTTACTCTTGCATCAAAAACATTTCTCGGTGTAAAGGGGGATTACAAGATATCGGATAAAAGCAGTCTCGGATTTACTTTTGTAAATCTTAATCAGCAGACTCTGAATGATAAAGTAAGAATCGGCGAAGAGCCTACAAACAACTCCATGTTTGGTCTGGATTTTCAAACAGAATTTAATTCGGGATTATTAACAAATCTTGTAAATCTGCTTCCGGGATATAATACAAAGGTACCGTCTACAATTACTCTCCGTGGTGAAATTGCTACAATGAATCCTGATCCAAATACCAATAAGAGTCTGATACCGGAAGATAACAATGAAGCAGTTGCGTATATTGACGATATGGAAGGTGTGAAAAAAATTGTTTCTCTCGGCGGAACATATAACTCCTGGACAATGGCATCTGTACCACTTGACGATTTTATAGGTCCGAGAGACAGCATTCAGTATAAACAATCCAAACGGGCAAAGATCAACTGGTATAACATTGCTAACAGTGCTTTACTGACAGATATTTATCAGAACATTGACGTTCAGGTTAGTCAGAATTCCGTTACTCCATTCTATATGACCTATGCTCCTAAAACGCGGGGTGTCTATAATTACAACGGAAGCTGGGATACAATAGCAGATCTGTCAACAACCTGGAACGGTGTAATGAAATATCTGAATACAACAAGTAATGACCTTGTCAATGAGAATATTAATTTCATTGAATTCAGCATGAAGATCGAAAAAGGGCAGAATGCCGGAAACGGAGGTAAGCTCATTATCGATCTCGGAAATATTTCTCAGGATGCAATACCAAACGGTAGACTGAATACTGAGGATACGCTTGGAAACGGTGAGTTGATAACAGTAAATGACATTGGTCTCGATTTTATGACGGATGATCAGGAGCGGCAAATGTACAGAGATCTTAACGGTGGTAATGATCCGCCCGCAGGTTATCAGTTTAATGATCCGGCTCTTGATAATAACAGTTCAAACGGTCAGGTTGATTACGGTATCATTAACGGAACTCAAAACAATATCAACTTTGAAGGAGGCAGAAGACCTGATACGGAGGATCTGAATAAGACAGGGACTGTTACAAACGGGAATGATTATTTTCAGTTTGAGATAAGTCTTAATACTGAAAATAATCCCTATATAGTTGGTCAGGGAAATAATGGCTGGTATCAGTTTAAGATCCCTTTATCTGAATATAAGAAATCTTACGGTAATGCCGTTTTCACGAATATTACTTATGCAAGAATGTGGATGACGGATCTTCTCGACAGTACAAGCATTCAGATGTATGATATCAGTCTCACAGGAAATCAATGGGTAAAACAGAATAAGAATGATACTACTTATAATATTACCGCTGTAAGTATTGAACAGAATCCTCAGACTTATCTGAGTCCTATTCCGGGAGATGCACTCAGACAGACTATCAGGGGTCAGAACAATGTTAATACTTTATCAAATGAGCAGTCACTTTCTCTTGAAGTATTTAATTTAAATAACGGAGTAAAGAAAATTGCAAGAAAAGATTTCAGCAGCGCTCCGCTGGATCTTTTCAATTACAGGGCAATGAAGTTGTTTGTGAACGGAGATCCTTCGTTTAATTATACAAATGAATTTATTTACGATGCAGTGATGATAGTCAGATTCGGAAATGATTCCAATAATTATTATGAATACAGAGCTCCTATCCATCCTGATGTAAGACCAGGTCAGCCTTGGAATGAACTAAACAGTGTTGAGATCAATTTTTCTGATCTGACACAACTTAAGATAGGCAGGGAGACAAATACAGTGCCTGTTCAGCAGGATTCTATAAACGGTCCGCCCGGCGCTTCATATACTGTTTTCGGAAATCCTGATCTTAAATCCATAAAGGAAATTGTACTCGGTGTTGAAAAAAACCGGAGTGCTTTGAATTCCTCTATAAGCGGAAGTGTCTGGTTTAATGAGCTCAGGCTCGTAAATGTAATTGATGATGAAGGTTTTGCTTTTACTGCAAGCGCTAATATGAAACTTGCGGATTTTATGGATCTTAATTTTACAATTGCCAAGACTGATCCGTATTTTCATAGTCTTGATTCACGTGTTGGTTCAAGGAATTCTGTTTTCGGCTGGGACTTTGGAGCTACTATTAATTTTAACAGATTCATTAATAATCTTTTTGCTTCTCTTATTTCCGAAGAATGGAGTGATTTCATAACTCTTCCAATTACTTTCAGACACTCTGAAAATCTTGTAAACCCTCTCTATTATCCGGGTACTGATATATTGCTTGAAAGCGCTGCCAATGAAAGATATCAGAATGTTCTCAGACTGACCGGAAGTGAAGAACTGGCCAATACCGCAAGGAATAATTTAAATACTGAAGCTCAGACACTGGTGGTAAGTAACAGTCTTAATATCAGTAATATGCAGTTCAACTTTCCCGGAAGCAATTTCCTTGTAAAAGGAATTGTTAATCAGTTAAGATTTAATTTTAATTCGACCTTCGGGAATTCAAGAGATCTTACATATGAATACAGGGATGAATTCAGATATGACGGAGGTGTAACTTTCGGAACTGATTTTGGATTAAGTGATAAAATTAATTTAAATATCGGGACGCTTCTGCCTTTAGGTGAAAAATATAAATCCGCAAAGATGTATTTCTTTTTTCCTTTCATTCCATTGGCTCCTTTATTTGCTCAGAATTTTAATGCAAGCACTGCTTTTAACAGGTCAAGAACGGAGTCTCAGCAAAGGAGATTAACCACTGCTGATTTTACTTCAAGGGATTTCAGAGCTAACAGGGGTTTTGGCTTTGACTGGAAATTCATAGAAAACTGGATAGTAGATATTGCAGGAAATTATAATTTCAGAGTTGGCAGTGATCTTACCCCTCTTGAGGTAGATACTAATCTTGCGCAAAGACCGAATGATGAAATTTTCAATGACATTTTCTTTAATAACGGACTGGTTAATTTCGGTGAAGACATGGATTATACCCAGCAGGTAACGATCAATCCAAGATTTAATCTTCCTTATCTTGATAAGTTCCTTGCCATATCAGGAAATTATAATGTAAGATACGGATGGATCAATCCTAATCTGAATACAAATGTCGGATATTCTACCAGTTATGAAAATGTTATATCAGGTACTGCAAATTTACGGTTGACGGAAATTTTCTCTTTATTCAGCAGTGACGGACAAAGTAAGCTCAGGACCGGCGGTATAGGCAGAGATTCAAGCACTGAATCGGGTAAAAGCCAGAGTATTGCTGATATATTGAATATATTTAAAACTTTTGTACCAAGTGATATTAGTATTACTTTTTCGCAGAATAACGGAGTAGCAAACGGCGGTGTACTTGGCAATCCCGGCTTCGGTAATTTCTGGTTCTACCCGAGTTCACAGGCGCAATATGGTCCTTCAAGATCTTATCAAATGGGATTCAGTCTCTATCCCGGAGAAAGAGCGCCTAATCTTACACAGATATCTGACATATACAGACAGGGGAATGAACTTGGATTCTCAACTACTATAAATCCTATACTTCCTGAAAATATTACCATGTCTCTGAATTTTAAAACACGATGGGGCTTTACAAATAATCTGATTTATTCATCAAATGGAACAGGTTTTATAGGATCTCCGACAAGTAAAACAAGTTCTTATACAGAAGGTAATTCAATTTTCTTTGCAGGCAATGTGGAAAACTTCTCTTATGATTATGATCCAGGAAATCCGACACTTAACAGACAGAATCTTACAAACTCATTTAAAAGTCAGATCAGCTCTTTCCCGTTTCCTAACTGGACACTTACATTCTCAGGTCTCGAAAAATTTGCATTATTTGCAGACTTTGCAAACTCAGTGACTTTAGATAATAGTTTTATTTCCGAATACACGGAAAGCAAATTAGTTGACATTAACAGCATCGATATTCCGAATGCTCAAACTGTTACTCAGGCATTCAGTCCTCTGATCGGTTTGAATTTTAATTTCAAAGAAGTAATGGGAGGAAATCTGACATCGACAATAAGAATAAATTCGGCAGTCAGTTACAGTCTTAATCCTATAGGTGCAAATATTCAGACACTTAATACAAATGAATGGAGTATCAATGCAAATTTTGCAAAGTCAGGATTTAATCTGCCGCTCTTCGGACTGAGCTTATCAAATGATATTGCATTTGCACTTACTATTTCAAAACTGACAAATGAACCGGTGAATTATGAATACGGGACTTCAGGGAATGGAAATAAGATCGCAGGTAACGGATCAACAGTCACTACTGTAAATCCATCTGTACAATATTCTTTAAGTTCAAAGGTGACAATGCAGTTCTTTTACAGATACATTAGCACGAATCCTACAGGTAATACCGCAACTACAGTTCCAAGAACTTCCAAAGAAGGCGGATTGAATATCAGAATACTGATACAATAAATAAATTTATTTCTTTTGTGTAGAAGAAAGAATTCTTATTTTCATAAAAGTTATTCTGTCCCAACAACTATCTCACCGGATATAATTTTATTTCTGATCTCTTCCATTTTTCCGTTTATTTCAGGTGTGATAAACTTCTTATTGTTTTCGTCATATACATAACCGATTCCGTTATCTTTTAATCCGAATACTTTTATACCGCCGGTAAATTTATTTTCCTTGAATTCTTTTATGGTCTGAAACACTGCTTCGTTAACCTGTTTGACCATACTAGTAAGTACAAATCCGGGAGCTTCTTTTTCCTGATCCATATCCACTCCTATGGCCAGCATGTTCTTTTCTCTGGCTGCTTCAAACAAACCTAATCCTGATAAGCCCGACGCATGATAGATAATGTCCGCACCGCCTGAATACTGATTTAATGCTATCTCTTTTGCTTTACCCGGATTTTTAAAACCTTCGGGAGTAACGCTTACATAGGCAGATAATACCTTGCAATCAGGATTTGCATATTTTACACCTTCCTCAAAACCCGTTTCAAATTTTCTGATAAGAGATGATTCCATACCTCCGATGAATCCTACTTTATTTGTTTTGGTGATCATGGCAGCAAGTGCGCCGACGAGAAATGATCCTTCTTCTTCGCGGAATTCTATAGCCTGTACATTCGGCAGAATTGTTTTTGTCGGATCAACCGAGTAATCTATGCAGGCAAATTTCTTATCAGGAAATTCTTTTGCTATATTATTTATATCATCGGTAAATATAAATCCAACTCCGAAAATTAATCCGATATCATTTCTGCTTGCGAGTTTTCGAAGCGCGGATTCACGGTCAGATCCGTCACCCGGATCAATGGATTCAAAATCTATTCCGAGCTTTTCCTTAGCTTCCACAAGACCGTTATATGCAGCATCATTAAAAGACTTATCTCCTCTGCCGCCAATGTCAAAAACCAGTCCTACTTTGATTTTTGCTGAACCTTCTTTTACTGATGTTTTCTCTTCTTTTTTTCCGCAAGATATTATGGTCAGACTTATTAAAACTGCAAACAGAATTTTATTTATCATTATTCTAAATTAGTATTTATTAAAATTGATTAATTTGTTTCGGTAAATTTTTCGGAATTTATTACATGGTGAAGACGGCAGCGGGCTTCATAATGATCTTTAGCTCCTACAAGTATTTTATTATCGCTGTCTGAATTTCTCTGTGTCCTGTTAGCCGGAGCGCCGCAGACAACACATACCGCCAGTGTTTTGGTTATATATTCTGCAACGGATAGCAGCTGAGGCATTGGCTCAAAAGGCAATGCTCTGTAATCCTGATCAAGACCGGCAACAATAACACGCCTGCCGGAATCTGCAAGGTTCTGACAGATCTGAATCAGATTGTTATCAAAGAATTGCGCCTCGTCAATTCCTATTACTTCCACATCAAAACTTTTTTCAGGAATTTCTGAAGCATCCTCTACAACAACTGAAGGATAAGATTGCTCATTATGTGAGACAATTTCAAATTCGCTGTATCTGTCATCTATCTTAGGTTTGAAAACAATTACTCTTTGTCTTGCAATTTCTGCTCTTCGTATTCTTCTGATAAGCTCTTCCGTCTTTCCGGAAAACATACTGCCGCATATAACTTCTATATGTCCGGTTTTTTTAAAGGTCCTTATCTGTAAATTTTCATTCATTATTTAATTTTTAAAAATGTTTTGTCAAAAGCACCCGGTAACAGTTCAAAGAGTTTTACTATCCTGAACTGTTTAGCTGATCTTACAACTATGACATCTATATCATCTCCGAATTCATACATAAACTGTCTGCAGGCACCGCACGGAAATACAAATTCCTTTCCGTTTGCAGCAATGGCTATTGCTTTGAATTTTTTATCACCTTCGGATACGGCTTTTGTATACGCAACCCTCTCTGCGCAAATGCAAAGTGAATAGGAGGCATTTTCTACGTTTGCCCCTGTGTATATTTTATTTTTTGTTGTTAATAGGGCGGCTCCCACGGAAAACCCGGAATATGGTGAGTAAGAATGTTTTTTAGCCCGGATAGATTTTTCTATCAGAATTGAATAATCAGAATGCAATTTTATTAAAATCTTATTATTGATAATATATTCATTTCTAAGTATATTAGAAATAAATTTATTCTTCAGTATTTAAGGTCTAAATGAAGCGAAGAGCAATCTTCCGTGTCTTTGATAAATATATTGGTATACCTGTAATAATTCTTTTATCAATTCTGACTAAAAGAAAAAAAAGGATCCCGATTGAGAATATCAAAAAAATTCTGATAATTAAGCTAGCAGCGATCGGTGATTCTATCTTATTAATCCCTACACTCAGAACTTTAAAAAATGCATTTCCGAATGCAGAGTTTACTTTTATATGTTCTCAGATAAATTTATCAGTAATAAAAAAGATACCATATGTCGATAAGATCATTGATTGCAATGTTCATTCTTTTTTGAACAATCCTATGTTGTTTTTTAAATTTATAAAAGAGCTCAGAAAAGAAAAATATGAGCTGCTTATAGATGTAGGACAATGGGAAAGAATTAATGCAATAATCTCCATGCTTGCCAGGGCGGATTATACTATCGGATTCAAAACGGAAGGTCAGCATAAACATTTTGGATATGACAGTGTGGTTCCACATCTTAGAAACAAACATGAACTAGAAAACTTTCTTGATCTGCTTTCTCCTATAGGAATAAATATTACAGAACAGGATAAAAAATTAGAATATTTTTTAAATAAAGAAGATTATAAATTTGCATATGACTTCTGGATTGAGCATTCACTCGAAAATAAAATAGTTATCTGTCTTCATCCCGGATGCGGGGAAAACGGAAGACCTCGTGAATGGGATGTTCAGAATTATATTGATCTCGGAAAAAGATTGGTAGAGTATGATGAAAATGTCAGGATTCTGATCACAGGTGCTACTCACGAAGAAGAAAGATGTAAAGAAATAGAAAAAGGAATTGGACATAACGTTATCAATACAGCAGGTCAGTATCCTCTGGATAATGTCGTTGCGCTTGTTCAGAAAGTAAAACTGATAGTCTGCAGTAATACAGGAATGCTTCATATTGCATCCTGCGTAGGAACCAAAACAATGGGACTGCATGGTCCTACCAATCCTGCAAAATGGGGTTCATACAGTAAAAATGCGGTATTGATACAGAGTGACAAGTTCTGCAGTCCGTGTCTATATCTCGGACATGATTACGGATGCCAGGTTCCTCAGTGTATGGCTCACATCTCAGTGGATGATGTTTTTATTTACATAAGAAAATCTTTAAATCCGGAATTATTTTTAAACTAACAAAATCTAAAACGAAAATAAAACTTATCAAAAATGGCAAATACAAGTTTTCCAACATTCGACACAATTGAATCATACGGACACGAGCAGGTTGTCTTTTGTTCAAATAAGGAATTAGGTCTTAAAGCAATAATTGGAATTCATAATACAACTCTTGGACCGGCGCTTGGCGGAACAAGAATGTGGAATTATGTAAATGATGAAGAAGCTTTGGTGGATGTATTGAGATTATCAAGGGGGATGACTTATAAAGCAGCAGTAGCAGGATTAAATCTGGGAGGCGGAAAAGCGGTTATAATAGGTGATTCAAGGACACAGAAAACGGAAGGTCTGTTCAGAGCTTTTGGCAGATTTGTTGAAGGTCTTTCCGGAAGATATATAACTGCAGAGGACGTTGGTACAAGCATTAAAGATATGGAATATATAATGATGGAAACAAGACATGTTACCGGAGTGCCTATTGAAGTAGGCGGCAGCGGAGATCCGTCACCTGTCACTGCTTACGGAACTTATGTAGGGATCAAGGCATGTATTAATGAAGTATTCGGTTCGGATTCACTTGAAGGTAAAAAAGTAATTATTCAGGGCGCTGGCGGAAATGTAGGAAAGCATTTATGCAAAGACCTTTTCAAAGAAGGTGCGATCCTTTATGTAAATGATATTTATGAAGATAAATTGAAACACCTTGTAGAAGAATATAATGCAAAGATTATTTCCAATGATGAAGTATTTACGACTGAAGCGGATGTGTTATCACCGGCTGCTCTCGGTGGAGTAATAAATGATGAGACAATTCCAAAGCTTAAAGTTAAAATCGTCGCAGGAGCTGCAAATAATCAGCTCGGTAACGAAGAGAAACACGGTAAAATGCTTAAAGATAAAGGTATTCTTTACGCTCCTGATTATGTGATAAATGCAGGCGGACTTATTAATGTATATAATGAACTCGAAGGATATAACAGGGAAAGAGCATTGAAACAGGCTTCAGGTATTTATGATATCTTAAAAAGAATAATTGAAATTTCCAAAAAAGAGAACGTTCCGACTGAAGTAGCATCCAGAAAAATTGCAAACGAAAGAATGAATGCAATATCCAATGCTAAGAGGATAAGGATTTACAGAGATGCAAATCTGTTCAAATCAAGAAACATGTGATAAAATTTTTACTATGGAAATATTAATCTGGGTACTGGCTATCTTTGCTGTAATAGGTATTACGGCAATTTATATAATTACTTCTGTGGGAAAGTACAGCAATACTTTCATGGGGAAATATTTTAAAGATAAGGATGATCCTGAAAATAAAACAATTGATAAAGATGTAAAATATTAATTATTCTTTCCGGCTAGCGGTTTCAAAAGAGAATATTTTTTTACAAGATCTTTTATTTTTTTCAGATTGATCATTTTGATGCATTCAAGATCGTAAGGACATTGTTTGTTCCAGCATGGAGCACATTCAAGCCCTTCGGGTGTCAATTTTTCTCCGCGTTCAAACAGATCTATTTCGCTCCAGCATGAGAGTCCGAACCAAGCTATTACAAATTTTTTCAAAGCTATCGCAAGATGCATTCCGAAACTGTCACCTGTAATCACTATATCACTTACGTTCATAAAACATGCTCCGTTTCTGATTCCGGTATTGGTAGGTGTGTAAATAATATTCTTCTGAACTGTCTTAGGAAGGCTTTCGTAGATCTTAAGATTCCTTTCCGTATCTTCATTCCCGCCAAGAAGCATGATCCTGAAATCATCAAACTCTGAAAGATCTTTTATAAGCGATATATGCTGCTCGATAGTCATTTTTTTATTCGGAAATAAATTTGAACATCCAGTATTAAATCCGATATAGGTCTTTTTAGGATCATATTTGATCTGCTTCTTATAATCATTTATAAATACAAATTCTTCAGGTGTAAAATTAAACACATACTCGCTTCTGGTATATTTCAGATCAAATGTCTCATGAATGATCTCGCTTCCGGATCTGACATTTTCCCTGAACTTCAATTGATCGTCAATTCCCATTTTATAATTGTACATAGCTTCCTTGTTTGCCGGGATGATCTTCCCGTCACCATTCATAAGAAATCCGAATTTCTCTTTTGCATTTATCTCATTTGCAAAAGAGCAGGCATACATTGATTTATCAGAATTCATCACGACATCAAAATCAATATTACGGAGTATCATTCTGTCTTCATCATTCCAGGTATATATCCTGTCTATAATCGGATTATTCAGCAGGATTGCTTTTGCGCTTTTCATCGTGATCCAGTATATAGTGCTTTCAGGGTATTTATTTTTCAAAGAGGGAAGTATGGAAGTGTTAAGTAATACATTGCCTAAAGCATCAAGAGAAATTACCAGAATTTTCTTTCCGGTCCTTGTATGCTCGCTTTCAAGCTGACAGCCATTCTCAAGGCAGTTGATATAAGATATACAGGGTTTATATCCCGAGAATTTTTTGCACGAAGGCAAATTCAGATCATTAAATTTTATTTTACTCATTTATGTAAATTCCTATACATTTTCTTTTATCAATTTTGTTATCATCCTGAAATCTTTTTTCCTGTTAACGAAATCCAGTTTTTCATTTTCAACGATCAGACATTTCCCGAGTGAATAATTACCTATCCACTCTTCATAACTCTCATTTAATTTTTCCAGATATCCGGTATCAATATTCTGTTCAAAATCCCTGCCGCGAAGTTTGATCTGCTTTACAAGTTTTGGTAAAGATGACCGCAGGTAAATAAGGAGATCAGGCGGTTTAAGAAATGAAGTCATTTCTTTAAAAAGTTTTTTATAATTATCATAATCCCTCTTTTTCATCTTGCCCATTTTGTAAAGATTTAATGCGAATATCTCTACATCTTCATAGATACTCCTGTCCTGAATTACGGATCTCTTCTTGCTTAGAATTTCTTTATGAGTTTTAAATCGGTGTGATAAAAAATATACCTGAAGATTAAAAGACCACCTGTTCATATCAGCGTAAAAATCTTTAAGGTATGGATTGTCGTTTACCTTTTCATAATAAGGTTTCCAGTCAAATTCTTTTGCTATCAGACCGGTAAGCGATGATTTTCCGGATCCGATATTTCCGGCTATGGATATAAATACTTTTTTATCTGTCATTGAAGCTAAATCAGGTGAATTATAAAAAAACCGTCAATAAATATATTGACGGTTTAAAATTTCTAAAAAGAAATGAATTACTATGATACCAGCTCTTCTTTATTTGTTTCTGCTGTTGCTTCTACTTCGGGTTGTGTTTCTTTTACCGGAGCTTCTTTTTCAGCAACAACTGCTTCCGGTACTTTAACAACTCTTTTTTTCTCTTTTATCTTGGTTGCAGCCTTACCTGTTAATCCTCTCAGATAATAAAGTTTGGCTCTTCTTACACTTCCGTGTTTTACGATCTCGATCTTAGCTATTCTTGGTGAATTGATCGGAAATATTCTTTCAACTCCGACCCCGTTGGAAATTTTTCTTACGCGGAATGTTTTGTTGATACCGGTTCCCTTTATTCCCATGACTATACCTTTAAAGATCTGAACTCTTTCTTTATCTCCTTCTATAACTGTAACGGAAACATTTATTGTATCTCCGACATGAAACTCCGGAATGTCATTTCTGATCTGTCCCGCGGTCACTAAATTAATTTTTTTATTCATGATGATTCTCCTATCTGTGTTATTTTTTCTTATTTAATTTTAAAATTTTCTTATATTTTGCTAAAGCTTTCTTTTCTCTCCAGATGTTGATTTCTTTATGATTGCCGGACAATAACACGTCAGGAACTTTCATCCTTTCATAAATCTCAGGTCTTGTATATTGAGGATGATCAAATCCTGTCTCTACCTGAAATGAATCCGTAATTGCCGATTCACCATCCCCGAGTACTCCGGGTATCAGCCTTGATACGGCATCTATAAAAACATAGGCTGCAATGTCACCGCATGATAATACATAATCTCCGATGGATATCTCCCTTGTAACCAGTTTTGATATAACCCTTTCATCAATGCCTTTATAATGTCCGCATATGATCAGAATATTTTTTTTCAGAGAAAATTCATTTGCCATACTCTGGTCAAACCTAATTCCCTGAGGTGAAAAAAATATTACTTCATCAAATTCAGTTTTCTTCTTTAACTCTTTTACAACCCTGAAAACCGGTTCCGGTTTTAGTATCATCCCGGTCCCTCCGCCATAAGGCGCATCATCTATCTGTTTGTATTTACCTTCTGCGTAATCCCTTAAATTGTGAAGCTTTATGCTGATCAGATCTTTCTTGACAGCTCTTGAGATCAAACCGTTTTTTAATGAACTTTCCAGAATATTTACGTTTGCACTGACTATGTCAAATTTCATATCTGAAAAATTAATCCAAAAATCCTTCTATAAGTTCGACATCAATTCTCTTGTTCTCAATATCTATTTTCTTTACAAATTCATCATTATAAGGAATAAGTACTTCCCCGGTTCCGGATTTCACATTAAAAAGATCTCCGCTACCGTAATTAACAACAGATATCAGTTTACCTATTAATGATCCTTTATCATATATATCAGAATCGATAAGTTCATAAAAATAATACTTACCTTCATCAAGTTTTATTCTGTCCTTTTCATCTATCACTGTGTTAAGATTCACAAGCTCAAGTGAATCATTGATATCGTTATACCCTTCAAATTTTATGTTTATATACCTGTCTAAAACCTTACATTCAGACAATACGAATCCCTTGTCTCCGTTAAATTTATTAACAAAGAATTTTTCTTCCTTTTCGTTGTATAAGAAAAGTTTTTTTAATTTATAAAACCTGTCAGGAAAATCCGTCTGAGGAATAATTTTTAAATTACCTTTTATACCAATTGTCTTTACAATTGTGCCAATCGTTATAAAATTTTTAAAATCCAAGTAGTTTTAAAATTAATTCTCCGGTTCAGTATCCCTTTTGATCTTATCGGGTATTTCCATGAATGCTTTCTTTCCCTGTTTTGAAGCAATCGCAGAAAGCAGCGTTCTTATTGCCTTAGCCGTTCTGCCCATTTTCCCGATTACTTTTCCGGTCTCGCTGTCTTCGACATGAAGAATGTATTTTACTCTGTTCTCATCTTCAATAACTTCGTCTACTCTGACAGCTTCAGGATTATCTACCAGATTTTTTGCAATGTATTCAATAAATTCTTTCATTTGGGGAGCTCCTTTGTTTATTTTAAGAATATTGAATTGAATATGGTTTATTTAAAACTATTATTCTGCTTTAGTCTCAGGAGATTCCGGTGTTTCTTTAGTCTCAGTCTCAGGAGCTTTCTCTTCTGTTACTTCAGGAGCTTTTGCTTCTGTAGTCTCAGGAGCTTTTGCTTCTGTAGTTTCAGGAGCTTTTGCTTCTGTAGTTTCAGGAGCTTTTGCTTCTGTAGTTTCAGGAGCTTTTGCTTCTGCTACTTCAGGAGCCTTGGTTTCCGGAGTCTCTGCTTTTGTTTTCTTAGCAAGTTTTCTTCTCTTCTTCTTTTCTCTGGCTATTGCAATTTTAGATTCTCTTTGTCCTAAGAATTTCTGTAGTTCAGATTCGATCTCTTCCGGAGAAGCTCCTTTTTTCTCAAGATAAAGTTTGAGTATCAATCCTTCGCTTTGAAGAAGATTTTTAACGGTATCTGTCGGTTGTGCACCTACATTCAACCAGTATTTGACTCTTGTTTCTTTCAGTGTAACCTGCATAGGATCGATATTTGGATTATATGTTCCAACCGCTTCTATGAATCTTCCGTCTCTCGGAAAACGTGAGTCAGCTGCAACTATCTTATAGATCGGATAGTGCCTCTTTCCCATTCTTTTTAGTCTTAATTTAACCAATGTTTATTTTTTTGTTTTTTAATTTATTAATAAAAATTTTCCGTTGTAACGGACTATGCTTTAAACTCTTTCATTAAATTTGCCGGTAATTTCATTTTTTTCATTAAACCTCTGCCTTTATCTCTGTTGAATTGTTTCATCATTTTCTGCATATCTTCAAATTGCTTTATTACTCTGTTCACCTGTTGAATGGGATTTCCGCTTCCGTCAGCGATCCTTCTTCTTCTCGAACCGTTGAGTAAATTAGGATTTTCCCTTTCCTTATTTGTCATGGATAAAATGACGGATTCAACTTTTGTCAAAGCCGAATCATCTACTTCCTGATTTTTTAACATTTTATTTGCACCGGGAATCATTGAGATAAGACTTGAAAGCGAACCCATTTTTTTTATCTGATTCATATAAGACAGAAAGTCATTAAAATCAAATTTATTCTTTCTGAGCTTTTCTTCAAGCTTACCGCTTTCGGACATATCAAACTCGGTCTGGGCTTTTTCTACAAATGAAACAATATCACCCATACCCAGAATTCTTGAAGCCATTCTGTCAGGATGGAATTGCTCGATTGCATCGAGCTTCTCACCAATACCTGCAAATTTTACCGGAACGTTTACAACTGCTTTAATTGATAATGCTGCTCCGCCACGTGTATCACCGTCTAGTTTTGTTAATATTACACCGTCATAATTTAATTTATCATGAAACGCTTTTGCAGTATTCACTGCATCCTGACCTGTCATCGAATCAACTACAAATAAGATCTCTTCAGGCTGAAGCGCATCTTTGATCTTTGAGACTTCATTCATCATCTCGTCATCTATAGCAAGTCGTCCGGCGGTATCTATTATTAAAGTATCTCTGGCATTTTCTTTCGCATACTGGATGGCATCTCTTGAAATTTTCAGAACATCTTTTTCTTCAAGGTCAGAGTAAACCGGTACACCTGCCTGTTTACCAAGGATCTTAAGCTGCTCTATAGCAGCAGGTCTGTATACGTCACATGCTGCAAGCAATGGATTTCTGCCTTTGGCTTTTAGATATTTTGCAAGCTTTGCTGAAAAAGTGGTCTTACCTGAACCCTGAAGACCTACCATCATTATCACGGAAGGAATTCTGTCTGAAAATTTAATTTCAGCTTTTTCCGAACCCATTAACTTAATGAGTTCATCATTTATGATCTTTACAATAAGCTGTCCCGGAGTGATACTGGTAAGAACATTCTGTCCGAGTGACTTTTCCTTGACGTCACTGATAAACTTACTGACTACTTTGTAATTTACGTCAGCATCAAATAAGACACGGCGAACCTCACGGAGAGACTCATCAATGTTCTTATCATTGATCTTTCCCTGTCCGCGGATCTTCTTTAAAACTCCGTCTAATTTGCTGGTTAAATCGTCTAACAAAACGTACTTATTGTAATTTAATTATATAGGTGCTTAAAATACCAATATAAATGAATTTTATCAAGGAAGTTAATTTAAGCCCTGGAGAAATCAATTATAGATGAAAGATTTGGAATTTGGGATATCGGATTTGGGAATTGAGCGAATTTTTGATGTTGGATCTTTGATTTTTGATGTTTTACATTTTTTCCCCCGTCAGAGTATCTCCGGCTCCATCGGAGGACTCTGACGCAAAGCTTAATAAAGTATTTACCGACAGCTTAAAACTTTTATAAAAAATATTTTATCTTCAAAACTGAACTCCCGCACTCAATTCAAGAACGTTGTTCTTTACATCTTCACTGCGTGACCATGAATAAACTCCAACAAATATTTCAGGAGTATCATAGACCTCAGTCAGATCAAAATTATAGTTGATTTCAAAAATAATACTTGTCTTTTTATTTAAACCTATTGCAACTCCTGCTCCGGATTTCAAACCAAATGAGTTATTTTTAATGAATATTAATAAATTATTTACAATAGCACCGCTGTTGTAAAATTCATCAAAAGCATTTCCTTCAGAACTTACTCCATCATCAACCTTGATACCAAGTGAAGGTCCGATCTTTAAATAAGGTATGACATTACCTTTGGCTAACCTGAATTTTGCTGAAACTGTAATATCAATATAATTCATATTTACATTCAAAGTACCCGAATACTTTACACCTTCGTAAGTATAATCCGGCGGTGCATATTTAAATCCCTTTTGTGTATATCCGGCTTCTGTACTGATTGAAAAAGTATGGGTGAAATTGTAATCTCCGAAAACGTATATGTTGAATCCGGTTTTACTCTGAATTTCTTCATATTTAATCTTCAAAGATGTTTTCGCAATGTTCAATCCGCCTTTGATCCCGGAATTAATGTTCTGAGCCTGAGAATTATATTGTATTGCAAAAACAAAAATCAGCAACAACAAATATTTAATTCTAAATCTGAAATTTGCTTTGTACATTTTTCAGTATGTTTAATTTTTTCACTCTTTGACACTGTAGAGATTAAATATTTATTTCAAATTTCCGAATCATTGCCGGAAATTGAATGATCAATATACGGAAACTCATTATCAATTTTCAATTAAATAATATTCCATTAAAAAAAATAGCAACTAAAGAAATTTCCATTGATAAATAAAAATAATTGCAATAATTTGCATCCAACCAATCCAAAAACAAAAGTTAAAAACTAAACTGTGAGTTGCTTTTCAAAGTAACTTAAGTTGATTCTATTTAAATCAACTCAGATTTAAATAAAATTAAGTATCCTGATTTTTTTAATTTTTCTTCAAAACAAAACACACAAGCTACACATTTATTAAGCAAACAAAAAAAAAATGAAAGCAATGTTTACAATTGTGATCATGCTGTTCGTATTATTCACAGGAACATCATTTTCACAGGACAAGCAGGATTGGAAATACATGCATCCAACTCCTCAAAACAACATTTTACGTAAAGTAAAAATGGTTGATGAAAATACCTGGGTGACTGCAGGAGCTAACGGAGGTTTTATGAAGTCAACCAACTCAGGATTAAACTGGTACTTCCAGTTTTTCTGCGGGAAAGTTACTGCAAATACTCTTGCCACAACTCAGAATTACGATCTCTGGTTTTTTGACGGCAACACGGGAATCGTCACAGGTGATCAGGGATTCTTCGGAAGAACTGTAAACGGAGGTGTAACTTTCGATTCAGCTTATTCATATCTGATCCCGACCAATTCAAGAAACTGGTCTGTCTGGTTTGCTGATGCAAATACAGGATATATCGGTTCCGGAAGTCAGAATTCATTTACTACTACAATTTTAAAAACTACAGATAAAGGTCTTAGCTGGGTTAAAGCTTATCAGGATCTTTCCGGTTCTACAAGTTACCTCACGGCTCTTGGCGGAGTAGGAAATACAATATGCGCTGCATGGTCCAACGGATCAATTGTAAGATCTTCTGATGCCGGTGCTACATGGACAGTCATACCTGCTGCAAATAATCAATTCTGTAACAGCATAGAATTTGCTGATGCAAATAATGGTTTTTCTGCAGGCGGTCAGGGAACATTTTCAAGAACAACAGATGCAGGGCTGACCTGGACAATACTTCCAACTCCTACTGTAGACTGGTCATATTTTCAGGTAAAAGTGGTTTCACTGAATGAGATTTATCTGATCGGTGATGCTAGTAATTTATACAAATCAACAGATCAGGGAACCACCTGGAGTACATTGCCTATCAATGTTTCTGGTCCTGCAGTAACATTTGTATGGTATTCACTTGATCATTATGGTTCTACTTATGTCTTATCTGGTGATTATGGTATTATAGCAAAATCAACAGACGGCTGCGCTACATGGACTGCACCCGGATATAAATCTCTGACAACCAGATTTGGTTCACAGATTACTACTGTACCCGGAACCAGCAAATACTGGATCGCCGGAGGAGCTTTTCCTTTCGGATCCACTCAGGGACAGATAATGTACTCTTCTAACAGCGGAACGGACTGGGAGTTACGTAATCTGGGAGTTACCGGTGATCTTCAGGCTATTTCAATGATCAATGAAAATACAGGTTATGCAAGCGGAACAAATAATCAGTTCTTTAAAACTACTGACGGCGGATCTACTTGGGTACAAAAACCGGGTCCTTCTCCAAATGCTACTTCTCAATTATATACTTGTGAATTCATTGATGAAAATACAGGCTGGGTATTTGTAAACTTTTCTACCGTAGCCGGAGGAAATGTTTTCAAAACAACTAACGGTGGTGATAACTGGTCTCAGTATTCAACCGGAGCATCAAGTGAAAATATTTATGCAGCCGATATGGTAGATGCAAATACAGGATTTTGTGTTATGAATCAGTCAAACAGACCAATATACAGAACTACTAATGGCGGTGTAAACTGGACCGGCACAACTGTTACAGGTTTTACAGGTTCGATTAGAGGTATAAATTCGCCTGATGGTATAAATGTATTTGCTTGTCAGACTTCAGGGACAAACAGGTTTGCTAAATCAACTAACGGTGGTGTAAACTGGACTACCTCACCGCTTCCGGCAAATGCAAATTTTTCTTATTCAAAGTTTAAAGATGCTAATACGGGTTATGTTGCAGGAAACAGTACTGCTTCGATCTGCAGAACTACAGACGGAGGAGTTACATGGACTTTCCAGAATACACATAATATTACAAATACTGCTGTATATGTAACTCAGGGAGATACTGCTTGGGCGTTAGGCGGTAACGGTGCAATTATGAGATATATCGGTGACAGTAATCCGATAACGCTTAATTTAACTGTTGCGTTAGAAGCAATGTATCCGATAGTTCCGAATGAGCTTGTAAGAAAAGATCCTGTAACAGTCTATCTGAGAAATGCAAGCGCACCTTATGCTATTGTTGACTCAGCAACTGCAGTTATAGATTCGATTTCATTTACAGGTCAGTTCACTTTTTCAAATGCTTCATCCGGTCAGTATTATATAGTGGTAAAGCATTTCAACTCCATAGAAACATGGAGCAGAAGCGGCGGAGAGACTATGCTGGCTAATGGAACATACAATTATGATTTTACTGATTTGAGTTCCAAAGCATACGGTAACAATATGGTTCTGAAAGGATCAAAATATTGTATCTATTCAGGCGATGTTAACTATGACGGATTAATAGATCTTACAGATCTTGTAGCTACATATAATGACGCAGTTACATTTGTTTCCGGAAGTTATGTCATTACTGATATAAATGCGGATAACATTGTTGATCTTGCTGATGTACTCATTGTAAATAACAACACTTCAATATTTGTAAGTGTGGCAAAACCATAATCACTAATCAGATTAAATATTAAAATTAAGCCCCGGAGGTTTTTTCTTTCGGGGCTTTTTTTTATCAGAGATCTTTATGGTCAAAGACAGAATAAAAGCAAAATTATTTTATATTGGAATTCATTATGAAATTTATTTAACTTGTTCTGTGAGCAGAAATTTCAAATTTGATATACTTCTGTTTTTTAAACAATCATTTATAATTATATGCTGATCTGCGGAATAGATGAAGCCGGAAGGGGACCGCTGGCCGGACCTGTGGTTGCGGCTGCTGTTGTTTTTGAAGATAGCTTTATACTGGATGGAGTTAAAGATTCAAAAGTGCTGACCGAATCTCAGAGAGATGAATATTTTTTGACAATTAAAGGCATGTGTCTGGATTACAGGATAATTGAAATCAGTAATGTTGAAATTGATGAGATCAATATTCTTCAGGCAACTATGAAAGCAATGTATCTCGCTTTGAAGAACCTGAATATGAAACCGGATAAATATCTGATAGACGGAAATTATTTTAAACTGCCGGGAAATTATCAGAATGAAATTATTCATGAAAAAATTGTAAAAGGGGATTCAAAAGTGTTTGCCATTTCGGCAGCGTCTGTACTGGCTAAAGTAACGAGAGATAAGATCATGAAAGAAAATCATTTAAAGTATCCCGGATATGAATTCGGCAGACATAAAGGTTACGCAACAAAACTTCATGATGAAAGAATAAGACAGTTAGGCTTATGTGAAATTCACCGCAGAAGTTTTTGCCGAAAGTATTTAATTGAAACAGTATGAAATGCATTTATAAAAACCGGCTCGGGGCTAACGGTGAACTCATTGCAAAAAAATATCTGGAAAACAAAAATTATAAATTCATAAAAAATAATTACAGATATGAAAGAGCGGAAGTTGATCTGATATTTGAAGATGAAAAAAATAAAATACTTGTTTTCGCTGAAGTAAAAACACGAAGAAATAAAAATTTCGGCAATCCTGAAGAATCAATTAACTTGACAAAACAAGATCATATCAAAAAAGCCGCAATGGGTTTTATAATTGAAAATGAAAATTACTCAAACCATGATCTCAGAATTGATGTCATAAGTATTTTACTCAAAGACGGAAAAGCTGAGATAGATCATTTTGAAAATGCCTTTTGAGTTTGGTTTTAGTTAATTGTATTATCCGCAACGGCGG
>JAGQWH010000053.1 GCA_020437545.1 Ignavibacteriota bacterium | reverse complement strand
ATTAACTATTAACTATCAACTATCAACTATCAACTATCAATTATCAACTATCAACTGCCCCAACCAGCTTGCGAATCAATAAAGTCAGTTTCGGTTCTGCAACCGCCGCAGCTTCAAGTATATGCGGAAGCAGCGCAACCTTCAGCGTATCCGGAAATCCTTCATCGGTAATAATCGAAAGTCCCAGAACTTCGATTCCCAGATTGTGCGCTATTTTTGCTTCGGGAATAGTTGACATTCCGACCGTGTCTCCTCCCATTTTTCTTATCATCCTGTATTCTGCAACAGTCTCAAGATTCGGTCCCTGCACCGGACAATAGACACCTTTCTGCACAGGTATTCCGTTCTCAAGCGCGGTTTTCTCTGCGAGTTTTATTAATCTTTCGGAATAGATCTTACTCCCGTCAGAAAAATTTATTTTCTTATTTCTTAAAGGAGAATTAAATAACAGATTTATATGTGAAGACATTATCATCAGATCCGTTTTGGAAAATACAGGATTCAGAGCACCGCATGCATTTGATACGATTAAATTCTTAACTCCGAGAGCTTTCATTATGTATACCGGAAATGTAACTTCATCCATCGAGTATCCTTCATAGTAATGAAATCTTCCCTGCATTGCAACGATCTTCTTTCCCGAAAGTGTGCCGAATATTAATTTACCTGAATGTGACTCGACAGTTGATACCGGAAAATTCGGAATCTCTGAATAATTAATCTCTGATTTTATTTTTATATCCTTAACCAGACCGCCGAGACCGGTACCGAGAATAATGCCAACAGGATAGGTATCAATATGCAGCGAATTCAGAAAGTTTACTGCTTCATAATGTCTTTCGGTCATTTTAATTGGGTAAATATATAAGGTATATTAAATAATATAATGTATACTTAGGTGAACGAGTAAAGATTATTACTCGGAAAAGTTTGAGTTTGCAGTGTTTATTGAAATCTTTTTCATTGTGACATTCTGCTCTGCTTCCGAATCTGATTCATGTTCGCTTTCGGGATCATTTTCATTGTAATGTCCTTTTGCGAGTTCCATTTTATAAATGTTCCTTAATTTCAGGAACTCATCCATTTCATTGAGCTTTTCCATAAAGAACAGTTTTACGTCTTCAACCAATTTTTCATTTCTCAGTTTGAGTTCCTCAAGTTCGTGTTTCTTACCCATAATGTCTTTATCAGTTTCCTGAAGTATCTTCTGAGCATTGAGTTCTGATTCCTTTATAATATTCTCAGCGCGCTTTTTGGCATTCACGAGAATTTCATCTGCCAGATCCTGAGCTTTTACAATTGCTTTCTGCAGAGTGGATTCGTTTTCTTTGTAGAGGTCTATATCGGAAGTCAGGACTTTTACTTTATCCGCAAGAGAGATATTTTCATCATAGAGTCTTTCATACCTCAGACTTACAGTTTCAAGAAAAGCATCTACTTCATTAGTATCATATCCTCTTAATGTTTTTTTAAAATCCGTTTTCTTAATGTCCTTAGGTAATATTGTGCTCATCTTAAATTAAATTTTAAATTAATCAAACTAAAACAGGTCTCTCTCCGAATATTGCGCTTCCTATCCTTATCATATTTGCGCCTTCTTCTATTGCAATTTCGTAATCATTTGACATTCCCATTGAGAGGTATTCAAAATCCTTCATGTCAGGTTTGAGATCGTCATAGAGCTTTTTCAGTGTCCTGAAACTGCCGCGGATGACTTCCCTGTCATCAGTAAGTTTAGCCATTGTCATCAGACCTTTTACTCTTACATTCTCGAGCAATGAGATCTGTTTGCAAAGACTGGCAGCTTCAGAAATATGTACTCCGTATTTCTGAGGCTCTTCGCTTGTGTTTACCTGTACAAGAATGTCAATGGTGCGTCTGATCTTCTTGGCATTGTTGTCAATCTCTTCGGCAAGTTTAAAAGAATCAACCGAATGTATAAGACTTATAAACGCAATTATGTCTTTTACCTTATTGGTCTGCAAATGTCCGATAAAATGCCAGTTGATCTTACCCGAATATTGAAATGCTATGTTGTAATATTTATCCCTTAATTCCCTGATCCTGTTCTCTCCGAAATCTTCATGTCCGGTAGAATTGAGTTCAATGATTCTCGAAAAGGGAAATGTTTTACTTACTGCTATAATCTTAATTTCATCAGGATCTCTGTCAACTCTGCTGCAGACTTCCCGGATCTTAGACTTTACTATCAGTAGGTTCTTCTCTAATTCCATATGTGGCAAATATACTTCTATTAATTCTGATTTTCAATTCAAACGTTAAATGTCAAACGTCAAATGTCAAACGTCAAACGTCTGACCTCTGACCTCTGACCTCTGACGTTTATCATCTCTTCGTCCCCGCTGAGTCTCCCGTATTTTTAAAAAGTTTCAAGCCGTTGCTGGTGACCAAAAAAGTTTTGTGAAAGTGTAATCATTATAAGAAGATTTATCTGCAAATTTTTTTGGAACACCAATAACGGCTCGAATTATTGGTGTGTTGGTTCTCAGCGGCGAGTTGAGCCTTAAACAATAAAAAACGCCAGATCAATGCGCCGACCTGACGTTTAAATTAATTACATATACATATTATCTTTTATCTTTTACATCATCTCAAGGAAAAACACATCTTAATATTTCTTCTTAGAAAGAGCTGCGTATTCCTGCGAGTCTTTGCCGTATTTTCTCTTTACGTGTATCTTAGCTCTTCTGGCTCTGTCTTTCAGTCCGTTCTTATCATCGAAATAATGCGAGATCCTGCTGCTTTCATTGACGAATTCGCTTTGTTTTTCTGCAAAGTCCGCAAGTGATGTTGTTACGCGGGATTCCAGATCCTCGAGAGCTGCAATTGTTATATTACTATCAGAAGGATTGTAGAAATCAAAGTTCTTCAGCAATTGTAAAAGTGATCTGAAATTACCGAGAATTGATTTCCGGTTGAGTTCAGAAACTGAATTGAATTCAGGTTCCGGTTCTCCTTCTTTCAGATTTTTCTTTATTTTCTGTTTTCTTTTTGAGTGCTCTGAAATGTTCTCACCGGTAATTAATTTTACAATGTTATTGACCAGTCTGTACTGTTCCGAATCTTTACCTTTTATTTCATGCATCTCAGCCCTGATGTATTTTGACTTTTGTTTGACCTCTTTTATTACGGCTTTTAAAGTTACAGCCGAATTCACCAAAGCACCTGACCTGTTCTTCAGCGGAGTTACTGCACTATCAACTTCCGCAACAAATGTTTCGTAATTTTCTTTCTTAAGATCTTCCGGTGTCGGATCATAAAGTTCGTATTCCTTTATGAAAGTTATAAGATCTTTGCTGTTTTTTAATCGGGCTTCCAAAGAAGCGCTTTTATTTTTATACATGATATTTTAATTTTTTAGTTTATTTGCAGGTATTTTGCCTCTAAATCTATATGTCTCTATGACTGGAAGCTTTTTTAATTGAAAAGAAATTTGTTCTATTTTAACTTTACAAACCTCTTACAATAATTCAAAGACCTGCATTCAAAATTGTTGTTTTAAAAATAACTATATAATATAGTACTCACCAAATCCCAAAATTCGTAATTATAAATTCCTAATTCCTAATTCGTAATTGCTCTAAGGGGGTACTCCGCAATAACGCTCTATCACACCGTCAAAGGTTTTCGTAAACTCTTTGATATCGGCATAAAATATCCGCGGCTTAGTATAATAAAAAACCGTAACGACAGCTATCTGCGCGGAAATGTTATTGAAAAAGTTAAGGATAATGACAAGAGCGAATGATCTGCTCCCGTTTATGTCGAATAGAATTTGATTTGAATAATGAAGATAAGAATCGGCATTTGTAATAATCTCAGCAGAAAAGATCTGATTCAGCTTTTCAAGCGAACTTCTTTTATATTGATAAATATTTTTAATCCCGTGTTTCATTTTACTGTCTTCATTATTTGTAACTTACTGTCATACTTCCGTTAATAAAAATTTGTTCCGTAAAAAATTAAAATGTTTTATGGAATTATTTTTGAGACAAATAAAATCGATAAAAGTTTAATCGGATGATCAAATGCAATATCTGAAAATAATCTTCCCTTATCAAAATATTTTAATGCCTTCTCTTTAAATACTAAAGCAATACTTAGAAATGCTGAGGCAATATCTGAAAATGCAGAAGCTATGTTTGTAAATGGTGAGGCAATATTTGAAAATACAGAAGAATTATTCATAAATGCAGAGGCTATGTATGTAAATGTTCAAGTCATACTTGAAAATGAAAATTCAATATCCGGAAATGTTCAAGTCATACTTGAAAATGAAAATTCAATATCCGGAAATGTTCAGGTCAAACTTGAAAATGAAAATTTAATATCTGTAAATGTTAAGGTCATACTGGGAAATGAAAATTCAATACTTGGAAATGTTTGAGCTATACCTGGAAATGGCAAGTTCATACTTAGAAATAAAAAAGTGCAACTGTGAAATGAGAATATCAGGTCAGGAAAAAATAAATTCAAAATTTTTTTTATTTACTACGGAACCAAATCAGAATAACCGGGTATAAATTTTAAATCACTTAACTAAACTAAGGGAGGTTAAAATGTTTAACAGAACAAAAAATAATCCGGAAGTCTTTCAGTTCTTATCAGAAAAGATGAAGTACGGCGCTCCTGAATTAAAACAAAATTACAGAAAGTTCTTATTAAAAGGATTACTCGTTGGTGTAACTGTTGCAGCAGTGCTGTCTTTTTCAGCACTTCAGTATATTCTTAAAGCAGGCGAAAAGTCCGGAAATGAACTAATGCCGCCGGAAAGAATTTTCCATATTTCCGAAACTGAAGTGGATGTTAAAACACCGGTAAAGGAAGTCGAACAGGTAGTTTCGCAGAAAATTCCATTGAAAGATCTGTCAGCATTGACTCCTGAACCGGTTGCAAAGAATAATGTAGAAGAAGATGTTACTTTAAAAAACCAGGGTGAACTGGAAGAAGTTAAGATTCCCGTATCTTCAAACGGAACAGAAGACATTTCAAAGGTAACTCCTGACTTTACAGGAAAAGCAGATGAAGTGAAAATAGATAAAAATATTGAAAAAATAAAAGAACCAACAAATAAACCACTTGAGCAATTTGAAGTTGAGAAAGCTCCGGCAGCAATTAATTTAGGATCAATTCAATCTTCGATGAGATATCCTGAAATGGCAAGATTGACAGGAAAAGAGGGAAGAGTGGTTGTAAGACTGCTTATCGGTAAAGACGGTACTGTAGAAAAGATAGGTAAAATATCCGGACCGGATGAGTTTCGGGATGAGGTTTCCGATAAAGTAATGGATCTCAGATTTACTCCTGCATTACAAAAAAACGAAGCAGTAAAATGCTGGGTAAGTGTGCCGTTTAGTTTTAAGCTTGATAAATAATATAGTATCACAGGTTAGTTGAAGTAAATATATAACAGAGTCGTGAGCAATTATGACTCTGTTTTTTTTTTTACCACAAAGACACTAAGTCACTAAGAAAAATTATAAATCTTTGTTCCGCCGCGGCCAGGCTGTCCGAAAACGTTGACTTTGCCTCTAAGGCTCAAAGACTCCAAGATAAAAACCTTCAAAATGCTCTTCTTTGAGCCTTCGAGCCTTTGAGGCAGGTATATCTGAATTGTTTTCAGACAGCCTGGGCGGCGGAGCAAATTTTTCACGCCCCTCAGAATCCCGCTATAAATCCTTAGAGACTCTGACAGGGGCAATTATTTGTTTCGGCAATATCAATTACAGATATGACAAAAATCATACACTTTTTACCCAATTTAGAATAGATAGTTGAGTTAATTTTATCGAAATTTGTCTAACTTTTTATAATTAATTTAAAATTTTTTCAGCCCATGAAACGCAGAGAAATGATACTCAGATCGCTTCAGGCAGGAGCGGTGATCCCTTTCCTTAAACCTATCGAACTGTTAGCAAAAGATTTTGAAAATTTACTTTCTTCTTCAGGAACGGGCAATCAGCTCAGATTTCCACCGGTATTTACAAACGGAGGGACTATGGCTTTAGCTGCATCAAACGTAAACGTCTGGCCGGGGCAGGATACACAGGTAGTCGCCATAAATGGCTCTTATCCGGGACCTTCGGTTGTGATCCAGAAAGGATCTGTCTTCACTGCAAATTTTGTAAATAATTACAATGAACCCGCTACTATTCACTGGCACGGTGTTGATGTTCCTGAATTAATGGACGGGCATCCGAAAGATTCAATAATGCCTGGCGGAAATTATACCTATACTTTCCCTGTAATAAACAGAGGAGGAACTTACTTCTATCATTCGCATGCTGATATGCTCACTGCAGAACATGTGTTCAAAGGATTCGCAGGTTTCTTTATTGTTACCGATCCTGATGAAGCCGGTCTCGGACTTCCCACGGGAAATTTTGATGTGCCGCTCTGCATTCAGGACAGACGCAGCGCTAACATTCCGCAGTTTCTTTATAACCCCGTAATGTCTGATATAATGAATGGCTTTCTCGGTGACCTTCCGCTTATAAACGGAACTCCCGATGCTTTCTTTGATGTATCGAAAACATTATACAGATTCAGACTGCTCAACGGTTCGAATGCAAGGATCTATAAAATTGCACTCTCTGACAATCGTCCGTTCCATATCATTGCAACAGACGGCGGACTTAAAGACAGCGCCGTTCAGGTAAATTCATTCTTCCTCTCTCCGGGTGAAAGAACCGAAATACTTGTTGATTTTTCTGCTTATAATATTGGACAGAATGTTACTCTTAAATCACTGCCCTTCACTGCTCCGGGAGGAGGCACTTATGTTCAGGGCACTGAGCTTAATCTGTTAAGATTTGACATTACCGGAAATCAGTCATCAGGAGGCATAGTACCGGCTGCGCTTCCCCCGATCAGCTATTACAGTATCAGTGATGTAAAGACTACGCGGACTTTTACACTCACAATGAACATGGGCGGCGGAATGAACATTCACAGAATAAACGGGCTTACTTTTGAAATGAACAGGATAGACTGGGAAACACCTCAGAACTCTCTTGAAGAATGGAAGATCATAAACGCATCCAATATGCTTCATCCGATGCACTCTCACTCGCATCAGTTTCAGGTTCACTCCCGTAACGGAAACATTAATCTCCCTCCTGAAGACAAAGGATGGAAAGATACCATACTCGTAAATCCGTTTGAGACTGTCAGACTTCTTGTAAAGTTCACAAATTATAAAGGAGAATATTTATTCCACTGTCATAATCTCGAACACGAAGATGACGGCATGATGCTGAATTTTAAAGTGGTGGATCCGGTAGGGATAAATGAAGAGAATGAAAATATTGCGGATGACTATCAGCTTCGTCAGAATTATCCAAACCCTTTTAATCCATCTACAAAGATTTCATATAATATTCCAGTTTCAGCTTATGTAATTCTTAAAGTTTATAATGAACTTGGAAATGATATTGCAACTTTAGTAAATGAAAAGAAAAATTCGGGATTGCATTCGGTTGAGTTTTCAGCCACAGCAGGAGGCAAGGTTTTGCCAAGCGGAATTTATTATTATAAACTTACTGCTTCGGGAAGTTCGGGGAATTTTTCGGAGGTGAAGAAGATGATGCTGATTAAGTAAGTATTGTGTAATGTGTATTGTGTATTGATCCGCCTTGGTGGATTGTGTATTGTGAAGTATGATGAATATTTAATTACAGGGAATTATTGACTCTGAGCGATTCCCCTCTCCCGATTTTTTCGGGAGAGGGGTTAGGGGAGAGGGCGTTTTTATACTCCTTCCTAATCCGCCGTAGCGAATTGATAAGCAGGAAAAAATATAATAGATTTTTCTTTGAGTATTAAAGTCTTAGAGTCTTAGAGCCTTCGAGGCAAAAAATGTAAATCAGCTATATCACGTTTTCATAGTAGCTTTTAAAATAAGCTAACAATTAGTAAATTAACAACCTTATATTATAATCAAAACATTATGTTCAAGAAAATATTAATAGCAAACAGAGGTGAGATCGCAATCAGGATCATCACTACAGCAAAAGAGATGGGCATACAGACTGTTGCCGTATATTCAGACTTTGACAGATATTCACTTTTCACAAAATTAGCCGACGAGGCTTATCACATAGGCGAATCGCCTTCTTCAAAGAGTTACTTATTAGCCGACAGGATCATCGAGACAGCAAAAAAATGCGGAGCCGAAGCAATTCATCCGGGCTACGGATTCCTTTCTGAAAGAGGATTCTTCGCTAAGATGTGTAAGGATAACGGAATAAAATTCATCGGTCCGGGACATGAAGCAATTGATCTGCTCGGAAGCAAAACTGAAGCAAAACTTCTCGCAATAAAAAATGAAGTACCTGTCGTTCCGGGTACGGAAAAACCTTTAACAGATTTTTCTCTGATAAATAAAATAGCAAAAGATATCGGCTATCCGGTACTGATCAAAGCATCAGCCGGTGGCGGCGGAAAAGGTATGCGCGTTGTAAATGAAGAAGCTGATCTTGAGAGTTCATTGCGGACAGCTCAGAGCGAAGCAAAGTCTTCATTCGGTGATGACAGTGTTTTCATCGAAAAGTATATAGAATCTCCGAGACACATTGAGATACAGGTTCTTGCAGACGAGCACGGTAACGTTGTTCATCTCGGTGAAAGAGAATGTTCGATGCAGAGAAGACATCAGAAGATCATTGAGGAAACTCCATCGGTTATCATTGATGAAAAATTAAGAAATGAGATGGGCGAATGCGCCAAGCGTATCGTAAAGGCAGCAGGATATTCAAATGCCGGAACGGTTGAGTTTATCGTTGATAAAGATAACAAATTTTACTTTTTAGAAGTAAACACCAGACTGCAGGTTGAGCATCCTATTACCGAACTCAGAACAGGACTCGATCTTGTAAGAGAGCAGCTAAAAATCGCTTCAGGTGAAAAGCTTTCCCTGAAACAGGAAGACATAACATTTACAGGACATACAATAGAATGCAGGATCTGTGCTGAAGACAGTCTGAATAATTTTATGCCTTCAACAGGAAAGATCACATTTATGAATAAGTTTCTCGGCAACGGAATGAGAGAAGATACCGGAATACTGGAAGGAGATGAAATATCAGTTTATTATGATCCTATGATATCCAAACTGGTTGCACATGACTCTACCCGTGAAGAAGCAATTGCTAAAATGAAAAGAGCACTTAAAGAATACAGGATCGAAGGTATCAAGACCAATATTCCGTTCTTACTTCAGCTTCTTGATTGCAAAGAGTTCATAGACGGAAATTACCATACACAGTTCATTGAAAAGGAATTTCTGAAAAGAGAGCCGGAAAAATTAACAGAGGATAAAGATACACTTGCAGCTCTTTCAATTGCAGCATCTTTGTTCAAAAAAAATAAATCAGCCGGGATCTTTAACAATAATCACGTAAGTAATTTTAACAATAATCATAAAGCAAATAATCATACCCCTTCAAACTGGGTAAAGAAAAGAGCGGAGAATTTCAGATGAATAAATACACAACAAAAATTGACGGATCGGAAACAATAAACAGTATCGAAATTACCGGAGATACGACAGCATTATTCAATGGCGAAGAAGTTAGCTATGATCATAAATTTCTTTCAAAGAATGTAATTCTTTTGAGGATCAATGATAAAAACTTTATAATGACCATAAGTTATAATGACGAAGATATGACTGCGGAAATGAATCTTGATTCGAAGATATATACCCTTACCTGTAAAAGCGAACTTGATCTCATAAAAGAAAAACTGACAATCGGTAAAGGCGGCGGTAAATTAAAGAAAGACATCAAATCTCCAATGCCCGGCATCATTAAAGCAATGAATGTAGCAGCCGGTCAGGAAGTAAAAAAAGGTGAAATACTTCTTGTGCTTGAAGCCATGAAAATGGAAAATGAGATCAAAGCGACATCTGATTGTATTGTGAAAAAGGTCAATGTGGAAGCTATGAGTTCGGTAGAAAAAAATGAACTGCTGATTGAACTGGAATAACATATTATTAAATAAATCTTTTATTCTTCAGAATAAATCAAAAACAATTTTACCTTACATCATATAAATGGTTTTGTTTTTAGCATTAGCGTCATTGATTGCAGCCGTCGTCCCAATGTTCACTTACCTTCTCATCATATGGTATCTGGACAGATATGAAAGAGAGCCGTTCTGGTTTGTGTTGCTGAATTTTTTCTGGGGAGCAACCGGAGCAGTATTTCTCGGAATTATAGGAAGCATAATTTTTCAGATACCTCTTAATGAGGTCATCAGTGCTGTAGCTGATGACAATACTTCGGAATTAATGAACCTTTCCGGAGCTGTCATTACCGCACCGCTTGTAGAAGAATTTACAAAAGGAATTTTCCTTGTAATAATTTCCATGAGCAAGAAATTTGACGGCGGAGTAGACGGGGCGGTCCTCGGCGGTGCTATCGGACTTGGATTCGGGATGACAGAGAATTTTATGTATTTCCTTACTTTCGGTACAACTCCCGAGTCATGGTTTATGCTGGTCATCATAAGAACGTTGTTCTCGGCAGTTATGCATTGTCTGTCTACCGCAACCTTCGGAGCTTTTCTGGGTTATGCAAAATTCAAACCGCTGATATATAAGATCATACTCATCCCTATGGGATTCTTCCTTGCTGTATTCCTCCATTTTGCCTGGAATTTTGCAGTGAGTTTTCAGGAGACTTCAATATTCGGATTTTTATTTCTTATTATGTATTTGTTTGTAACTTTTGCAATTTTTCAGATATCTGTTTATTTCGAAGGGAAGACCATTCTGAAAGAACTTCAGGATGAATCGAATCTCGGACTAATTCCTCCCGAACATCTTGATCATCTGCCATACATTACAAGACGTTTTAAATACGGCTGGTGTCCGCAGGGAATAGATCAGAAAAATTATGTTAAGACTGTGACCATCCTCGCTCTCAGAAAAAATCAATACAAAAATACCAAAGGCAATATGCAGACCAGCTATCTTAGAGATATTGAGAATTTAAGATATCAGATTCAGATGATGTATTATAATGCAAATGTGGCTTATCATAAGAGTAAGAGTATATAGAGTGAATAGAGTGTGTGGAGTGGTGTTTACAAAGTGTTGATTATAAACTTGAATAACTTTACAATCCGCCACGGCGGATTACAAACTTTTCAATCCGCCGAGGCGGATTACGAACTTATGAGCCCATGTCCTTAGCTGACAAAGTAATAAAAAATACGTTCTACTATATTCTCTTTCAGCTCTTTACATTCCTGTTCCCTCTTATTCTTACGCCTTATATAATTTCTGAAATTGGTGAAGTTCAGTTTGGATTATATGCGCTTGTTATAGGGTTCATAGGCATCTTCAGTTTGTTCGATCTCAGCATTTCATCTTCGTTTGTAGTTTTCATTTCAAGATATTTTGTTAAAAAAGACTTTGTCAATCTTAATAAATATATAAATACAGGTTTATTCTTTTATATTATATTTTCTCTTTTAATTGTTGGAGTCGGATATCTGTTTACTGTTCCGATTCTTTCAAGACTCAACATTCCCCCTGAGCTTTTTGATACTTCGGTAAAAATATTCTATATAGGTCTAGCTATTTTTTTTGTATCAAATGCATTTTCGGTTTTTTCTTCCGTGCTGATCACATTGCAGAAGATGTATATTACAAGTCTCATCGGTCTTTTTGCAGGAGTGATCAATCTGTCAGGAACGATAATTCTTTTGAGCATGGGATACGGACTTGAAGGAATAATCTGGATACAACTTGTCATAGCATTGTTCAGTAATATACTGTATATATTTTTTGCAAAGAGATCGCTGCCGGAGATCAGGATCGGGATCCGTCATATTGAAAAAAACCCCGTGAAAGAGATGGTGAAATTCGGTTCGCAAATGCAGATCTCCAAGCTTGCATCATTTGCTTCTGAGAAATATGACGAGTTCCTGCTTGCTTATTTTTCGGTGTTGAATAATGTAACTTATTTTAACATTGCAAATAAGATCTCGCGGACGGGAAGGATGATCCCATTCCAGATAATACCGCAGGTCGCACCGGTTGCTTCAGAATTAAAATCAAAAGAGGAAAATGAAAAGCTGTCAGAATTGTTTTCTGATATTTCAAAATACCTGTCTGTAATTTCCTTCCCTGTATTTATTTTTATTTTTATATTTTCAGATCTCATCATCACAACATGGATGGGACCGGGATTTGAACTTTCTGCAAATATTCTGAAGATACTCGTAGCCGGTCAACTCTTCAACATGGTGCTTTCGGCTCCGGGTAATTCGATCACACCTAATACAGGTCATCCCGAATATCAGATGAGAGAAGGTCTTATCTATCTTGGCATAAATCTAATACTCAGCTATATGCTGATAAAATATTACGGGATAGTCGGTGCTGCAATCGGTAATGTGATCTCAATATTTATTTCATCACTTTACATTTTCATTTCATCTCATAAATTTTTTAAAGGAAGCAAGTCCGGTACGGTTAGAAACTTTTTTTCAAAGACATTAGCAGCATCTGCAGTCAGCGGAGCTATCGCTGGAGTGATCTATCATTTCTCCAATATATACATTTACCGGTTTGAAGGAAGAATTTCGGGATTGATCTATCTCGCATTTCTGATATCTGTTTTTATATTATTTTACACGGCTCTAATTTTTAAATTCCGTTTGTTCAATATCAAAGACAAGATCATCATTGCTAAATTCATAATGAAAATGATACCGGCAAAATTTTTGAATAAAGGTGAACAGAATATAACGGTAAGCGAAACCAATTACAAAGGAGAGTTAGTCAGTATTTTTGTTGTAACATATAATCGTCTTGGCATGCTGAAAAAATGCATACAAAACATGATACCGACTTTAAAAAATATAAACTATGAATTGATCATAATTGATAATGCTTCAAATGACGGATCAGTTGAGTTTTTAAGAGAAGTGGAATTATCAAATGATAAAGTTAAGGTTGTTTACAATAAAACCAATACCGGAATTAATGCAAAGAGTCTCGGAGCGGAAACTGCAAAAGGAGATTTCATAATAGGTGTTGATGATGATGTGATTATGTTCCCGGATAACTGGGTGGAAGAAATGATCCGCGCATTCAGGATTATACCAAAACTCGGTTATCTTGCTACTGATGTTGTGCAGGACGAAACTACGACAGGCGCAAAACATCCGCCGGAAACTTATTATAAGGAAGTATACGGCAATGAAAATAACAATGTAACTCTTGAAGTTGGTCTTACCGGTGGCTGGTGCTTCATGATCCCGAGAGAGGTTTATTCTGATATAGGTAAAATAAAGACTTTTGATGACAGGATATTTTATGCCGAGGATGGTGATTATCTTAACAGGATCATCAACAAGGGTTATAAATACGGAATCCTTTCGGGTGTCAAAGTATATCACGCAACAGGTGAATTTCATAATAAGGAATTTATGGATGTGTTCGAAAACAAACACAAAGATTTTAAAAGAAAAAATCCGTTTGTATATGAAGCTAAAAATAAAGTAAAACGAATGCTTAGTTTTCAAAGATTTGTGATGAAAATCAATGAGTATTCCAAGAAGAAAATTTAAACTGATCATTTATACCTGATGTCTGTATCAATAATAATTGTAAACTATAATACCGGAAAGATACTCAAAGATTGTGTGGAATCTCTTTTTCTTTATGAGGATCCGGCGAACTTTGAGATAGTTATAATTGATAACAGATCGGATGACGATTCAGGAGAGATCATATCCGGACTTTCAGATAAGCATAAAAATATTAAGTTTATTTTAAATAAAGAAAAAGTAAGTTTCTCTGAAGCTAATAATACGGGAATAGATGCGAGTACGGGAGACTATGTTCTGATAATGAATCCGGATATTATTTTTACCGAACCGGTATTTGAAAAATTGTCGGAAGACCTAGAAAATATTAACGGACTCGGAGCTGTAATTCCAATGCTTCTCGGTCAGGACGGAAATTTTCAGAACAGATATTTTCAGAAGTATCCCGGGCTGCTTCAGTATATATTTTTTTATTCTGTTATTGCAAAGTTATTTCATAACTCAAAAACTCTGACACGGAAATATCTTCACATATATTCAGATGACTTTAATAAAGAGATCGAATATGTAGAACAGATACCCTGCGCTTTCTTTTTTACAAAAAGAAACATAATCAGAGAAGCCGGGATGATGGATAAAAGGTATGAACTGTTCTTTGAAGATGTAGATCTGAGCTATCAGATCTCAAAAAAGTATAAGCTTGCAGTCAATACCAAATTAAATGTAACACATCTCGGAGGTGCAAGTTTCAAGACATCCGATGACTACTGGCTTTACGGCAGGTTTATAATAAGTATGATAGTTTTTTTCAAAAAAAATTATTCGGAATTAAAAACAGATGCACTTAAATTTATAGCCCGGTTGAATTCCGGAATAGTAATAATTTCAGATAAACTGATTCCCGGTAATGGTGATAAGGATAAATACAGATCACGCAAACACCAATATTTTTTGGATCAGCTAAAGAATTCTAAAATTTAATTATAATAAATTCAGAAACAGGCAAATTGATTTCCATCATAATTCCAAATTTCAACGGTAAGGATCATCTCAAGGACTGTTTTGATTCATTATATAAACAGAGCTATAAGGATTTTGAGATCTTCCTTGTTGATAATAACTCAACTGATGATTCGATCCGATTCACTGAAAAGAATTACCCTGAAGTGAAGATCATCAGATTCAATTATAATTCCGGATTTGCCATTGCTGTGAATCAGGGAATTAAGGTCAGCAGTTCGGAATTTGTACTACTGCTTAACAATGATACTGAATGTGATGTAAATTTTTTACGCGAAATGTTAAACGGAATGACAGATAAAGAGACCGGAAGCGTCGCCTGCAAGATGCTGAATTATACAAACCGCGATATAATAGATGATGCGGGAGATTTTGTGAAAGCAAAAGGTTCACCTTACGCCAGAGGTTATGGAGTTCAGGACATTGGACAGTTTGACAAAGATGAATATATTTTCGGAGCATGTGCAGGCGCCGCTTTATACAGAAGAGAGATCTTTGATATACTCGGATATTTTGACGAAGATTTTTTTGCTTATTATGAGGATGTTGACTTCAGCTTCAGGATGCAATTATTCGGTTACAAGTGTTTTTACAATCCGAAAGCAATATGTTATCATAAGCGCGGAGCTACAACTGGCGGTAAATCGGAGTTTCAGACTATGCTGTGCGAACAGAATCTCGTTCAGCTCAGATTAAAAAATTATCCGGCAGGGATGTATCTGAAATGTCTGCCTTACTTTACCGCGGTGAGAGTTAAGAGATATTATCTTTTTCTGACAAAACATTCTTTCTCATTATTTGCTGCAGCAACGAAAGGGTATTTCCGCGGGCTGATGAAAATTCCAAAAGCGTATAAGAAGAGAAAATTTATTCAGAAAAGCAAAATAGTACCGGATGAATATCTCGAGAGCATTTTAAAATAATTCTTAATTATAAAAACAGATTATCAAAGTATCCGTCATCATAGTAAATTATAACGGAAAGCATTTTCTTAAAGAATGTTTTGAATCATTATCCGGGCAAAGCTTCTCGGATTTTGAAATTATATTTGTTGATAATTTTTCCGATGACGGAAGTTTTGAATTCGTACAGGAAAATTTAAATTACGGTAATGTAAAATTTTTCCGGACGGATAAAAACCTGGGGTTTGCAGGCGGAAACAATTTCGGTCTGAAACATTGCTCAGGTGAATATATAGTTCTTTTAAACAATGATACTGTCGTCGAAACTGACTGGCTGAAGGAATTACTTGACTGTATCACTTCTCATAAAGACACCGGCATGGCGCAGTCACTTGTAATCACTGAGGGAATTCCATTGCGGTATTATGAAAAGAACGGTACAGTCAATCTCCTGGGACATAATGTAATGGAAATTTTTGATATTGATAAAGACGGAACGGGAGAAATATTTCAGGCAAACGGATGTTCGCTGATAATTAAAAAAGAACTAGCTCATCAGCTCGGCGGTCTTTTTCCGGATGAATATTTCGCATATTCTGAAGATACGTATCTTTGCATGAAAGTAAAGTTCAGAGGACTTAAAATAATGCATACTTCCCGTTCGGTAGTGAGACATTTCGGCGGCGGCTCGGGTAAGAATAAAAAACCTTCCCATTTGTTTTTTTATCAGGAGAGAAACAGACTGCTGAATTTTCTGGTTTTTTTTAACACGGGTTTTGTGATAAGATATATTCCATATCTGATCTTTAATTTTTATATGAAACTGGTTTTATCTTTGTTCTCAAAAAAATACTCTTTTACAGGTGTCATAAAAGTTTATATATGGCTGATCACAAACATGAATTGGATCTCTGATAAGAAAGCCGAATTGAACAGATTGAAAAAGACTGATGATAATTATGTACTTGGATACATCACTGGAAAAATATTCAACGGCAATAATTTATTTGAGAATATCATCAACAGCTTGTCAGTTTTGTATTGCAAAATAACCGGCCTACAGGTTTTTGAAAATAATGAACACAATAAAAGTTGATATGATATCTGTAATAATAATAAACTACAAACAAAAGAAGTACACGGAAGATTGCGTGAGATCAGTTTATGAAAAATTCAGATCTCACCCGTTTGAAGTGATAATTGTAAATAATTCTCCTGAAGAATCCCTTTCACATCTGAAAAGTGAATATCCGGATTTAAAAATAATTGAAAATGAGAACAAAGGTTATTCACAGGCAAATAACAAAGGAGCTGAGACTGCTTCAGGTGAATACTTTTTATTCCTAAATGCTGATACTGTCATTAAGTCAGATTTTTTAAATTCATTTCATGAAGAATTTAAAGGAATGGATTTCGGAGCAGTAGGACTTAAGCTGAAAAATCCCGATGGTTCATTTCAGCTTTCCTTCTGGAAGGAGAATAATTTTTTTAATGAAATAAAGAATAAATCCGAAGAAAAAAAGTTCAGCAGAAAGGACAAACAGTATATTTCAGAAAAGGAATCGGAGTATGGTAAAATAAAGGAAGTCGACTGGGTGACGGGTGCAGCCATTATTATAAGAAAAGAAGCTTTTGGAAAAATAAATGGTTTTGATGATGACTTTTTTCTTTTTTACGAAGATGCTGATATCTGTAAAAGATTATCTGACGAGGGATACAAAAACTATTTTTATCCTGACTGTGAAATTGTACATTACAAAGGTGAGAATGTTAACAGTGAATTTCAATCCGCAACGTATTATTATTCAAAGGAATCACAATTACTTTATTATGAAAAGCACAATGATCTTTTTAACAATCTTGCATTAAGGAGTTATTTGTTTGTAAAATTTCTGATAAAGTATCTGATAACATTTAAGAAAATAAATCTCAGAATATTTCTTCTTGCTGCAGGTATAAAAATAAAATGATCATAAATTGATTTTAAAATGGTGAATGTATTAGAACTCATAGACGGTGGTTTTATCGGCGGTGGCCAGACTCATATTTTATCGCTTGTAAAATGTCTTGATGAAAAAGAATATAAAGCGGTCATAGCAGCTTCCGGAAAAGGTGAATTCATGAATGAAGTAATGAAGAATGGTTTTGACTTTACCGGGATCGAACTCCCGAAATTCTACAGATCAAAACATCTGAAAGATCTTGATAAGATAGTAAAGGAAAATTCAATTGACATTATTCATTCTCACGGAGGAGTTGCCGGGATGTATTCGAGATTTTACAAAAAGAGGTACGGAAATGTCAAAACAATCCATACGATACACGGTATACACTATCTGAACTCAGGAAATATTTTTCGTAAATATTTTTCATTGATGATCGAACAATATCTCGTACAGTTCACTGATAAGTTCATCTGCGTATCAAATGCAGATCTGAAGACAGCGATTGAAAATAAAATTGCAGAGAAAAACAAAACTACCGTTATAAACAATGGCATTGATCTGAAAAAGTTTTCGAAAGAAAAAGGTCAGAGGAATGAAGAACTCGTAAGGAAATTTCAAATTAACGAAGAAGATTTAATTATCGGTAATGTTTCAAGATTTGATTTTCAGAAGAATCAGAGATTTATAATAGCAAACTCAAAAGAGTTGCTTACCAAATATCCGAATGTAAAAATATTACTTGCCGGGAATGGTAGCTTTTATGAACAGTGCATTCAGTCAGCTAAAGAAACAGGATTACGGGAGAGATTTATTTTTACGGGAGAAGTGACAAATGCCGAAGATTACTATTCACTTTTTGATATATTCATTTTTCCGTCATTATGGGAAGGACTTTCAATTTCATTGATCGAAGCAATGGCATCCGGAAGGTGCATACTGGCAAGTGACATTGAAGCTAATAAAGAGCTGATAACCGGCAAATCAGATGGTTTTCTTTTTAACACTGAAGATCCTGTTGGATATTTAAAAAGATTAACTGAACTGATTGAAAATAAAAATTTAAGGACAGAGCTTTCTGAAAAAGCATTGAAGACATCACTTAATTATTCTGAAGAAAAAATGAGTGAAAGAATCACAAATGAATATTCTTTGCTAAATACATAATACACAATACCCAATACTCAATACTATATACTAAATACTCAATACCCAATACTAAATACGAAATGATTTTAAAAAAATACGGAATATTCGGCGGAACATTTAATCCTCCTCACATTGCACATTCCATATTAGCGGAAAATATCCGTGAGCAACTGGAGCTCGATAAAATAATATTCATTCCATCCGGCAATCCACCGCTTAAGAATTCTATCCCGGCTCAGCAGAGATTGGAAATGGCGCAGCTTGCTTTTTCTGACAATCCGCATTTTGAAGTAAGTGATATTGAAACAAAAGATACAGTTGTGAAGTCATTCACCGTGAATACTCTCATGAGGCTTTCCGAAAAATACAGGAATGATAATGTTAAACTTTTTTTGTTGATTGGTGCTGACAACTTCATAATTTTAAACAAATGGAAAGAACCCGAAAAATTATTTGATTATTCTGAAGTAGTGGTATTAAAAAGACCGGATTTTAATATTGAAGATCATAACTCCGGATTCAGACATAAGGTAAAATTTATAGATACACCATTGCTGGAAATATCATCTTCTATGATAAGGGAAAAAGTATTAAAAGGTTTGTCTGTAAAATATCTGCTCGATGAAAAAGTGGAAGAATACATATTAAAGAATGATTTATATAAAAATCCATAACATTTATTGACAAATATATGTAATTTTATTGTAGTTTATTTAAAATACAGTGTTTATCTTTTTTATAAATTTATAATAAAAGCAATATGAATGAAGAAAACTACACCGGTCAGGGAAACAATGAAAATAAATCAACTAATTCTGAAGAGAATGTTGAGACTATAGATCAATTCGAAGAACTTTCCAAATCCGAAGCTATGTCAGGAGTCATTACTGAACCAGGTGAAACTTTTGAAGCCATTGCAAGCGGTCCGAAAAAAAATTACTGGTCATCTCCTGTACTTATAGCAGTAGTACTTAGTCTGCTTTCATCATTCCTTTTTATGCGTGATCCGGAACTCACCAGAAATACAATGGACAAGCAAAAAGCCAAGATGACAGAGAAGTTTGAACAAAATATAAAAGACGGTAAAATGACTCAGGAAGAAGCTGACAATGCAATGGAAAGCATGAATCCCAATAGTCCGTTCTTTAAAATCATTGGTTATGCCGGCGCTTTGATAGGACCTTTTATAATACTTCTTTTACTGAGTGTAATATATCTGATCATTCTGAAGATCTTGAAGGCGGAGGTAGAGTTTACCAATATTCTGAACGTTGTCGGACTCGCTATGCTCATTTCTTCTGTAGGCAGTATCCTGGCAATTCTTATTTCCATCATGAAAGGAAATATGACAGGTGTCAGTCCCGGAATATTTCTCAGCGAAGAATCCATCGGCGAAAAAGCATTTTCCTTTTTAAACAAAATTGATGTTTTCACAATCTGGTTTTATGTCGTCATTGCAATTGGACTGACTAAAATTGCAAAAATTGACATGGCAAAATCAGCGACAATTGTTTTTGGTCTGTTTTTAGTCTATGCTGTAATTACTTCGTTAGTGTTTTAAAAATTTAATTATTTCTCAGATTGGATAACGTAATCAGTAATAATGAACCCGGTTTAATAATTGAAGATAAGAAAAACTCTTCTGATGAAAGAGACCGTCGTGCAAAAAAATATTCGCGGACTCATCAGATATTGTCTCTGACAGGGAGCATTATATTTTTTGCAGTTCTGATAATTCTGATTTTTACGGGACTGTCTAAAGAGATTGAGAACATTGCTTTCAATTATACATCTAATAATTATCTTGCCTTACTTATCTTTCTTGGAATTATCGGAGCCGGACAAGGTCTCATCAACTTCCCTCTCGATTTTTATTCGGGGTACATTCTTGAACATAAATACGATCTTTCCAACCAAACTATTGCAGGTTATTTTAAAGAAAAGCTGAAAGGATTTGTTCTCGGAATTGTGATTGGCATTCCGTTGATGTTAGCGTTCTATTATATACTTTCCAATTCAGGTGAGATGTGGTGGCTTGTACTTGGGATCGTAATGTTTGTTTTTTCAATATTACTGGGAAGGATAGCTCCGACTGTTATCATGCCGCTGTTTTATAAATTCGTACCTGTGGAGAATGAAGACATAAAAAACCGTTTGCTCGAACTCTGTAAAAAGACAGGTGTAAAGGTTCAGGGTATTTTCACTTTCGATATGAGTAAGAATACAAAGAAGGCAAATGCTGCATTCACCGGAATGGGAAAATCCAGAAGGATAATTTTAGGTGATACTCTCATGAACAATTTTTCCGTTAGCGAGATCGAAACCGTTTTTGCGCATGAGGTCGGACATTACACAAAAAGGCACATACTTAAAATGATGACAGTTTCAACTTTGGTAACATTTCTCGGATTGTTCATCACTGCAAAGTTGTATGAAGCATCTCTCGGTTATTTCGGATTCAGTGCGGTAAATGAAATAGCAGCGCTGCCGTTACTGTTTCTGTATCTGAGTTTATACGGGCTTGTTACAACTCCAATTTCAAATATTCAATCGAGAATGTATGAATGGGAAGCTGATACATTTGCACTTGAGACAACAAAGGACAGAGGATCGTTCATCTCTGCCATGGAAAAACTTGCTGAACAAAATCTCGCAGACAAAACTCCTAATAAAGTAATAGAATTTTTATTCCATTCACATCCTTCTCTTGAAAAGAGAATTCAGTTTGCTCGGGATTTTCAGTTTTGAGAAAGATCTTCAGTCTCTTTAGGTACATATAATATCTCTGAACAAGAAAAGTTTTGCCACTAAGTTTTACCAATAAAGCACCAAGTCACAAAGACTATATTCAATATTGCCAAAAATATATTTTTATATTTTTAAAATTTAATTTATTACAAAACCCAAGCTGCTTACTTTAACCCCACCCAAACTTTCCTTTTAAAAAAGTGTGGGTTTTGGGAGTTGTTTTGAAAAGCCGGGGTTCTGTTAAATAGTTTTAAAAAATGATAAAATTTTAAACAACAAACTGATATGAAAGCGG
>JAGQWH010000052.1 GCA_020437545.1 Ignavibacteriota bacterium | reverse complement strand
CCGGAGTTAAAGTTGGTATTTACGGAATGACTATTCCGGCACCGTTAAGCAATCCGTATCCTGTTATAATCCGGGAAGACCTTGCTGAAATAGAATATGCAACAATCAAGGAAATGATGGCAAATGGTGCTGATGTAATAGTTTGTCTCTCGCATCTTGGATCAGAATTAGACAAGCAGATAGCTGCAAGTGTTCCTTATATTGATTTTATTATAAGCGGGCATGATCATTTCGTTTTCGACGAACCTGTTGAAATAATTAATCCTGAAGGAAAAATTACACGCATTGTTCAGTCAGGTCCTTTTTATCAGAATATCGGTAAACTAAGATTTACATTTGAAAACGGAGAGGTAACTTTCAATGATTATGATCTTGTTCCCGTCGATGCAGGCGTACCGCCGGTTCCGGAAATCAAAGCTGTCATAGATCAGCTAAAAGCCGGTATCACTGCTCAATACGGAAATGTTTACACCAAGGTATTAGGTGTGTCATTGTTTGATCTAAATACACAGCCAACCGGACATAATAATTTTAAAGACTCGCCTCTGGGCAACCTTGTTACGGATGCATTCATAAATAAAACCCATACGGAAATTTCCATTACAGCCGATGGTCTTATATCTGATAGAATTTATCGCGGAGCAATAACAGGAGCTGATGTATTCAGAGCTGTAGGTTATGGTTATGATACTACAAACGGACTTGGACTGCGACTTGTGACTTTTGATATTTCAGGAATTGAACTGATAAAAGGACTGGAAGTAAGTCTTTCTATGCTTGGAATTGACAGTGATTTTCAATTACAGGTATCGGGAATGAAGTTCAGATATGATCCGAATATGCCGGTCGGGGAAAGAGTAATTCTTTCATCGGTCAGAATAAACAATCAACCGCTTGATCCTTTGAGAATGTATTCTTCAACAGTAAATGAAGGTCTTCTCGGAATACTGGTTTCAATCGGAGGAGTGCAGGTTGAGAATGTAAATTTTCTGCCGGATAATGAATATACGGTTCTCAGCAAATTCATAAAAAAGAAAAATATTCTGATATACAGATCTGAAGGCAGGATAAGAGAACATGCTCAGGGAGATAATTTAACTGAAACACTTACAGACAATCCTGTTCAGGAATTCAGTTATAAATTAAGCAATAATTATCCGAATCCCTTTAATCCCTCTACGAAAATAAACTATTCACTGGCAGGAACAGGTTTGCAATTTACGACTCTGAAGATCTATGATATAACAGGAAAGGAAGTTGCAAATTTAGTAAATGAGCAACTTGGTCCGGGAAACCATTCGGTAGAATGGAATGCTTCAGATTTCCCGAGCGGAGTATATTTTTATAAACTGCAATCCGGAAATTTTGTTGAAACTAAAAAAATGACACTGATAAAATAAGTTTTCAATTATGAAAGACAATCAGGATATACTTCAGCTTTGATTTTATGTTTAAAAAGTGAAAGCCGGAAGATATGAATATTAATCGAAGGCAGCTAAGTTATTAAGACTTCTGCCTTTGATTTTTTATATACGGACTATGCTACACGCCTTGAAGTTAAAGATCGCATCAGATATTTTAAATAAAATTATTCCCGATACTCCCAGACTGTCTGAAAACAATTCAGATATACCTGCCTCAAAGGCTCGAAGGCTCAAAGAAGAGCATTTTGAAGGTTTTTATCTTGGAGTCTTTGAGCCTTAGAGGCAAAGTCAACGTTTTCGGACAGCCTGTCCTTCGGAGGTGAAGAGTTATTAGAAATTTACTTTGAAAAAGATTAATATAAAAAATATTGTCAACACAGCAAGTATAAATCAACTGAGAAAAACCGATAAGATATTTGAACTTATCTACAGTAAATACGGAGCTCCCCCTGACTGGTCCAGACCGGAAGGATTTGTTTCTCTTTCACAATTTATAATAGGGCAGCAGGTCAGCCTTGCTTCTGCAAAAGCTCATTTTGTCAAATTGAATGATTATCTGGGAGATTTTTCGCCTGTAAATATTTTAAAGCTGACAGACAAAGAAATGAGAGATTGTCAGATCAGCAGGCAAAAAGCAAATTATCTGCGCGGACTATCTTCAGCAATTTTAAATGGTGATATTGATCTCGAAAACTTATCAGAGCTGCCTGAAACTGATATAAGAACTAAGCTCAAAAGCATTAAAGGAATCGGAGACTGGACAACCGATGTTTATCTCATGTTTTGTCTTCAGTCAAAAGATATATTTCCGATCGGTGATATTGCTGTTGTAAATACAATCAAAGAACTTACTGATGTAAAAACAAGATCCGGGATAATTCTTCTTGCGGAAAATTGGAAACCGCTTCGTTCGCTTGCTGTATATTTTTTATGGCATTATTATCTCAGCAAAAGAAACAGGAGTTTTGAATAAAAAATATAAGTCGTTAATTGTAACTCTGCAAAACTTAATACTTTTTTAAATATACTATTTTACAAATTAAAACATCAAACACATTAAAACATTTGAACTGGAAATATTCGACGGACATCCAATAATAATGGAAGAAGGATGCAAAATCCTTATTGACACCGGAGCACCGGCTACAATTCATAATTCAGATAGTCTGAGATTTATGGGAACCGGCTATACTGCAGAAACAAATTACTTAGGACTGACGATTGAAAAATTATCTGAACTCCTTGGTAAAGAGATCACAACTCTTCTGGGTTGTGATCTACTTTCAAAATATAAAATTTTATTTGATTACAATAATAAATCTGTAATATTCAGTGATGAGAATATTGATATGGAAGGGACAGAAATCCCCATAGCTTTATTCATGGGTATACCGGTGATCGAACTAATAATCGGGGATAAAAAACTTAGATTTTACCTGGACACCGGCGCAAAACTTTCTTATTTAAATAAAGAATTTACGGAAAATCTTGAGAGCGCCGGAAGTAAAGAAGATTTTCATCCGGGTGCAGGAAAATTCACAACCTGCACTTATGATATATTTACTGGTTTAGGGGATTTTAATTTCAAAGTGAAATACGGAAACCTGCCGGACATTCTTCAATTGACATTTTTGATCAGCGAAATTGATGGTATCATCGGACAGGATTTTTTTAATAATTTTAAGATATTGCTTGATATTGGAAGCAAAAAATTAAAATACAAACCTGTATAAATATTGAACAAATTGAAAATCAAATCGAAAATTATATTCAATATATAACTTTCTTACATCATCCCGTATATTTATTTACTTTCAGTTAATCAAATAAATAAATATGAAAAACTTTTTAAAACTTTTTTTATCAGTTTTATTTTTCTGTCTTCATATTACTTCATCATCACAGGCTCAGGAAATATATAGATACGAACCTTCGGCCGAAAATCCATTCGGGTTGCCGAATCCTGATATGCCTGAACAATTCAGTGATTTCGCTCCGATGATTGGCGAATGTGACTGCAGATCAATTACAAGAATTGACAAGGACAACTGGGGTGACACAGTTTCAATGGTATGGAGATTTAAATATATAATGAACGGTATGGCAATTCAGGATGAAACGCTGAAAGAAGACGGTAAACATTCCGGAAGCATACGCCAGTTCATTGCCGACAGCTCAAGATGGTATGTGCATTATTACAGTTCTGCAGCTCCGTCAACAACGCTTTCTGCCTGGGAAGGAAATAAAACATCTGACGGTAATATAATTTTATACCGTGATCAGAAATCTCCAAACGGTCTTGACGGGAAATATAAAATTACTTTTTCTGAAATTTCAGATGATGGTTTCAACTGGCTGGGTGAATGGATTACTCCTGATGAGTCGTTTTCATATCCAACTTGGGTGATCTATTGTAAGAAGAAATTGAACTAAAATATCCTCTTCCGTCAGAGTTACCGAAGCTTTGCAACCGGATTCTGTCACAAGCCTTGAAATTTCAGATAACATCTCATATTTTTAATTATACTCAAGCATACGCCGGAGTCAACCTAATGAGGCCGGAGAGACTCCGACGGGTTTTAAAAATGTTTTATGCGGATGTTTATAAATGAAGTATAAATATTTAAAATTAAACCGGATCAAATGAACATCAATATTTCAGAAATAAAATTTCAGAAACTGGATCTTGAAGGAGTAAAGACACTCGTAAAATGGGCTCAGGAGGAAGGTTGGAATCCAGGTCCTCATGATGCGGATGTTTTTTATGAAAGCGATCCTGACGGGTTTTATGGTTATTTTTATAATGATGAACTAATAGGCGGAGGTTCTATTGTTTCATATAATAAAGAGTTTGGATTCATGGGATTTTTTATTGTAAAGCCTGAATACAGATCTCATGGCATTGGAAAAAAACTATGGTATCAGCGGAGAGATACTCTGATCTCAAGATTAAACGAAAACGCTACGATCGGAATGGACGGAGTAATTGCAATGCAGCCTTTTTATAATAAAGGCGGATTCGAAATTGCATTCAGGGATGAAAGATATGAAAAGACAGGATCAAAATTCGATAAGGATAAAAATATTTCCCCAATTGACGAGGATGACTTTGAATCAGTACTGGCATTTGATAAAAAATGTTTTGGATTTTCACGTCCGCAGTTTTTAAAACCCTGGCTTAAACTTCCCGGTAATAAAACTTTTAAATATACGGAAGGCAGCGATTTAAAAGGGTTTTCCATTATGCGAAAAGCTTTTACGGGATATAAGGTATGTCCGCTATTTGCTGATAATGCATTCATAGCGGAAGAACTTTATAAAGCATGTCTGAATTCATCTGAAGGTGAAAAGATCTATCTGGATATACCGGTGATAAATCAGGGTGCTGTGGAACTTGTTAAAAAATACGATGCTCAATATGTATTTGAATGTGCGAGAATGTATTACGGCAAACCGCCGGTGATTGATATTGATAAAGTATTTGGGATAACAACATTCGAGTTAGGATAAGTATTCACCACAAAGTCACAAAGACATAAAGAAAATTTTATGATCTTCAGACTGGATTTGCTCTCATAATGTCTTTTTCCCTTTGCGCAGGATTTATGTTATAATGCGATCATAGAATTCCAAAAGATCCTAATTGATTAAAAGAAATTAAAATCAAATATTATGGAAAAGTTTAAAAGACTTTACAGAATGACAATTGCATTCGGTGTGATTACGATTATAAGTCTTTTGTTTTCTGCATTTGCTTTGCATGATATATATTACAACAAAGAACCGGATCTCACATTGGAGTGGAATATTGTAAAGCTGAGTTTCATTTTCATTGTTATTTTCATAGGATTGTCTATTTCAACTATTGCAGCCAAAATAAAACAGGATGAAAGATAAAGTTTTCATTCTGAAAGATATCCGAATTTAGTGACTAAAAAATCTAAAAAATTTGAATATAAGAAAACCGGCATTACTTCTGGATGAAATAAAATGCAGAGAGAATATCAGGAATATGATCTCGAAGGCAAAAAAACATAATGTCGGTTTTCGCCCTCATTTTAAGACTCATCAGTCACTGGAAATCGGAAGATGGTTCAGGGAAATGGGGACAGAAAAGATTACCGTTTCTTCACTTGAGATGGCTGAATATTTTTCACCGGAATGGGATGACATTACTGTTGCTTTTCCTGTGAATATCCGGGAGATCGATACTATAAATAAATTGGCTTCGAAAATAAACCTGAATCTATTGGTAGAATCTGCGGAGGCTATGAATTTTCTGACAAATAATCTGAAATCAAAAAGCGGATATTTTATAAAGATAGATCTGGGAAGTCACAGGACAGGGATTGATCCCGGAAATACCGGATTGATCGACAGGATAATGGAAATTTCAGAACGTTCGGATAAGACAGTCTTTAAAGGTTTTCTGGGACATGCCGGTCATACATATCATTGCAATACGAAAGAAGAGATCATTAAAATTCATAATGATAGTCTTGATTTAATGAAACAGTTAAAGAATATATATGTTAGGAAGTTTCCCGGAATGATCATATCCACAGGTGATACACCGGGCTGCAGTTTGTCTGAAAATTTTGAAGGAACAGATGAGATAAGACCCGGCAATTTTGTTTTTTATGATCTGATGCAGCTAAGTCTTGGATCAAATACAGAAGAGCAAATTTCGGTTGCAATGGCTTGTCCTGTAGTATCAATACATAAAGAAAGAAATGAGATTGTCATATACGGCGGCGGCATTCATTTTTCAAAGGAACGGTCAGAGAATGAAACCGAAGGTACAATTTACGGCAGAGTTGCGGAGAACAAGGATCGGGGCTGGGGCAGAATAATTCCCGGAATGTTTGTTAAAAGTCTTTCACAGGAACATGGAATTGTAACAGTTCCGGAGGACAGGATCTCAGATTATAAAATCGGAGATATACTGAAAATTTTGCCGGTTCATTCCTGTATGACAGCAGATTGTATGAAAAAATATTTAACACCGGAAAACAGGGAGATAACAATGATGGCTTGATTGATTTTAATTCAGAAAGATCAGGAATTTATAAGTATTTCTTCCTTTTTTTTTTTTCTAAATAGGACTATGTTAGTCCACATTCAAATTATATGATAAGAATCTCAAAAAAAGTCGAATATGCATTAATGGCGCTGAAATATATATCAAATTCCGGTAATAAAGTTATTACAACAAGGGAGATATCTGATTCAAAAAATATCCCTTACGATCTGCTTTCTAAAATTATGCAGACTATGAAAAATGAAAATATATTATCATCCAATCAGGGCTCTAGCGGAGGATATTCTCTTTCAAAACGGCCGGATGAGATACCATTATATAATCTGATATCAGCAATTGACGGAGAAGTAAATATTGCAGAATGTCTGAAAGAAAGCCCGGTCAAGGATTGCAGTATGACGGATAATTGTTCCATAAAATCACCGGTAATGCTGCTTCAGAAAGAAGTAGAAGATCTGTTTAAAAGAAAAACCATTTCAGATTTTGTTTAATTTAATATATAAATACAGATGAAATTTCCTGTGTACATGGATTATAATGCAACTACACCGGTTGATCCGGAGGTCTTTGAAGAAATGAAACCTTATTTCTGTGAAGTCTACGGGAATGCTTCGAGCGCAAATCATAAATACGGATGGGAAGCTGAAGAAGCCGTTTCACTCGGAAGAAGAAGAGTTGCAGATCTGATCGGAGCGATCCCAAGAGAAATAATTTTTACAGCCGGATCGACGGAATCAAATAACATTGCCATAAAGGGTGTAGCGGAAATGTACGCTGACAAAGGAAATCACATTATTACATGTACATCTGAGCATAAAGCAGTACTTGAAACATGTGAATGTCTTGAAAGCAAAGGAATAGAAACAACTTATCTGAAAGTTGATGAAGACGGTCTGATCGATATGAAAGAACTTGAAGCTGCAATAACCGACAAGACTATACTGGTCAGCATAATGGCAGCAAATAATGAAATCGGAACTTTACAGCCGGTCAGAGAGATTGGAAAGTTATGCAAGGAAAAGGGAGTATTATTTCATACAGATGCAACACAGGCGGTAGGTAAAGTACCTATGAACGTAGATGAATTGAATATTGATCTGATGAGTATTTCGGCTCATAAGTTTTACGGACCAAAAGGAGTGGGCGCGCTTTATGTAAGAAGCAGGAACCCGACTGTAAAAATTTCCAAACAGATGCATGGCGGTAGTCAGGAAAAGGGAATGAGAAGCGGAACTCTGAATGTTCCGGGTATAGTAGGATTTGGAAAAGCATGTGAAATAAGTTCAAGAGTAATAGAAGAAGAAATGAAGAAGCATACTGTCTACAGGGACAGAATTATAAATGCTTTATCTGAACTTGAGAATGTACACATAAACGGCTGCAGGAAAAACCGTCTGACAAATAACGTTAACATAAGCATTGATAATATTTCAATAGACGCTCTTATCGGTGACCTGAAAGAAATTGCTCTGTCTACCGGAAGCGCATGTACATCAGCTTCTATGTCTCCTTCACATGTATTAACAGCAATTGGACGAGACAATAATCTCGGGAGTTCATCTTTGAGGATCAGTTTCGGAAGGTTTACTACTGAAGAAGAAATAGATTTTGTCTGCGAAAAGGTTACATCAGCAATAAGAAATTTAACAAAAGAAACTGCCGCACAAAATATGGCAGGAGAAGGTGTTTAATAAACATCTGAATAAATAAAGTTTTTATAAAACCCAAATCATAAAAAATTAAAAACAGGAGAGATATAAAATGTCAGAAACAACAGAGTTCATTGCCGGAGTAAGTGAAGATGTAAATATAACTGAAAAAGCAATCAAGGAGATTAAAAAATTAATGGGAGAAAACACAGTCCCGGAAGGATACGGTTTGAGAGTCGGAGTAAAGGGAGGCGGATGTTCCGGTCTGACCTACACTCTTGGATTTGATCCCGAAGAAAGAGCAGGGGATACTGTAATTGAGAAAGACGGAGTAAAAATATTCATAGATATGAAAAGCAGTATGTATCTGAACGGAACTGAGATTGATTATACCGACGGACTTACCGGTAAGGGATTTGTATTTAATAATCCTAACGCAGTAAAAACCTGCGGTTGCGGAAGTTCATTTGGTGTATAAAGAATAAATTACATGAGATTTGTTTTATATTCTTATGTCAATTCGAAATTCTATGCAAATACAGAAATAAGAAGTTTTTATCATAAATTCAACTGCAGGTATAGGTGTTATAACTTTATTAATTAAAGTTTGAACTGATATCTGAGTGAAATCATTAATTTAATAATTTAAAAAAGGAGAAATAAAAAATGGCTTACGAATGGAAATTTAACAAAAGACCATATACAGATGAAGAAGCTGCAAAGCTTCTGGAGGTTGTAATAGATGCGGATACAGCAAACTGGCATTACAATACTCATCACAAAGGTTATGTAACTTTTCTGAATAAGATCGAAACCGAGCTGGAGACAGCGGACAGATCAACTGCAAATGGTAATTACAGTAATATAGGTGAATTAAAGAGAAGGCAGACATGGAATCACGCCGGAGCACTTCTTCACGATGTATACTGGGAAGTATTAGGCGGAGACGGAGATACATCAAAAGGTCCTGAAGTAGTAGCTGCAATAGAGAAAAATTTCGGATCAATGGATAACTGGAAAGCGGATTTCAAGGCAACTGCCATTTCTGCAAAACTTTCCGGCTGGGCTGTACTTACATATGATATGCTTTACAGTGAAAGATTGCTTAATGTACTTGTAGATGAGCATCATTACGGAGCGATCTGGGGCGGTATCCCTTTGATAAGCTGTGATGTGTTTGAGCATGCTTATTATCACAAGGACGGACCGGGCAGAGCAACATACATTGATAATTTCTTCAAGAATCTGAACTGGGAAAGGATCAATGAGAGATATAAAAAATATGTAAAATAATATTAAATTTAATTTTTGAAAGAGCAATTAAAAACTGCTCTTTCATTTTATATTAACTAATTTTAATTGAGAGTTTATTTGATAAAAAAATATTTTCTGTTAATACTTATTTCAGTATCGGTATTTATTTCCTGCAATAAAGAAAATGATCAGGATCAGGGAAATGGATCTTCCGGAGAAAATAAATGGAAATCAGAATTGAAGATCGAAGATATTCCTGATACACCAATAAAAGGATATCTGAATGGTAAGGAAATAAAAATAGAATATATGAATTTTGAGACCTGGAGAGGAAGCGGAGATAACGTTCTTAATTTCGGGGATGTTATTCCGAAGAATAAATGCGGATTCATTGAAACTGACAATTCATTCCATCTTATACATAAGGGCGGTGAGATCAAGACCGGTGAACTTCTGAAAGCAAATTTTGACCAGACACTTGACGGATATTCAGCTTTTTATATTGTAAATGGTGAAGCCAAGGATAAGAAAGTCACAATGCAATGGAATTGTGCATTGGTAATTTCTGAAATTAATGAAAAAACCGTAAAGGGAAAAATTTTAATGTGTTTTAAGGATGATGCAAAAAACCGAATTGCCGGATCCTTTGAAGCAATAAGATGTAACAATTAAAAAACAGAATAAACAATTTATTTACTAAATTAAAAACCTATGAAACAATTTATCTTACTTCTTTTAATTTCTTCATTTTTTCTTTTTCAGATCAATGGATGCGGCAAGAAAGAAGAAAATTCCGGAGCCTCAGGTGAAGAGAAGAATGAGTCACTAAATAATACTGATCCGGGAAATAAATCTTCAGAAATGAATAAAGAAGATGAAATAAGAAAAGATCCGCTGGCTTCGGATAATACTACAGAAAGTCAGCTAGAAATGGAACCCGGTTTACCATCGGATTTTCCGGCAGATGTTCCTCAGTATACAAAAGCAAAACTTATAGGTTCTCTTAACTCCAGTGACGGAATGATGGTTACCTATGAATCAAATGATCAGGTACAGGATATAATAGATTTTTATAAAGAAGGTATGACGAAAAGCGGATATGCGGTTGAAGAAGGCGGTGAGATCATTACACCCGGTAAAGGCGGATTGATTAACTGGGTCAAGCAGGGTAAATCTGTTCAGATAGTGCTTGGATATGACAAAGACAAAGGATTAAGCTCTTTTGTAATTACTTATAAATGATAAGGTTCAATATTTAAAATATAAAACTTGAAAATTTAAACTTCCGTTAGAAATTTTTCTTCCGGAAGTTTTTTAATTATACTTTTTAATTCTTATTAAATTTACATTAAGAAATAAATGATAAAGATACCCCTGTTTCCGCTAAATGTTGTATTATTCCCGGATTCGAAACTTCCGCTTTACATATTTGAAGAGCGTTACAAAAAAATGGTAAATGATTGTCTAAGTGACCGGACTAATTTCGGTATAAATTTATTTGCAGGTAACAGGCTTTATCCCACAGGTTGTACTGCTCTGGTAGATGAGGTTGTTTCGCAAACTGAAACAGGTGAAATGAATATTATTACAAAAGGGATCAGCAGGTATAAAATTATAAATTATGAAACCGGCGAGGATGGATTATATTCTGCTGAAATTGATCTGATTGAAGATGTTAATACTGAATACAACAAAGAAAAGATGACCAAAGCAGTAGACTTATATAATTCACTGATTGAAATAGTCTACAAAGGCTCTGTGAAAAAAATAGATCTTACGGAAATTAAATGGTACAGTGAAAACAGATCTGTATCATTTACCATGGCTGAAAAATGCGGATTAAGTCTGATCGAAAGGCAAACGCTGCTTGAGATGAATGATGAAGATGTCAGGCTTGATTACATTCTGAAATTTCTTGAAGAAGTAATGCCTAAACTTAAAGAAGCAGATAAGATCTCAAACATCATAAAAGGTGACGGATATATTCAGCAATAAACACAGAATTTTTTTGAGACCGTGATAAATAAAGATGAAGTAAAAAACATACTGATATCCCGCACGGACAGACTGGGAGATGTGATACTCAGCCTTCCGCTGATACCGGCAGCAAAGAAGATATTCGGGAACGCAAGATTAAGCTTTCTCGGAAGAGAATATGTCAAAGAATTAATTTATGATTATGATGGAATAGATGAATTTATTTCCATAGACAGTGAAGATATATCCGGTTCATTTTCGAAAAAATTTAATTTGATAAAAAATAAAAATTTTGACCTGGTTATAAATGTAAAACCCGAATTTGATCTGGCTCTTATGTTCTATTTATCAGGTATAAAATACAGGATCGGGACAGGATACAGATGGTATTCCATTCTTTATAATTATAAAGTATATGAACACAGAAAAATATCGGATAAGCATGAATCGGATTATAATTTAAATCTTCTTAAAAATTTCTTCCCGGATCCGGAGAATGAAAAGATCTTTAATTTCAGAAATTCTGATGAAGATAAAAACAGATTCAGGGAAAAAATTTCAAAGGAAAATTTGCAGCCAGAAGAAAATTATGTGATAATTCATCCGGGAAGCAGTGGTTCAGCCAGGGATCTTCCGGCTAATAAATTTTCAGAAATAACAAATCTCTTACTGGAAAGATATCCTTATCATAAAATAGTAATGACCGGGCTGAGTAATGAACGGGAACTCATAGCTCAGATCATAAAAAATATCAGAAAGGAATTTCAAAACAGGATCATTGATCTGTCCGGAAAACTGGATCTGAGGGAGTTGCTGATACTGATCGATAATTCAAAACTCTTTATATCAAACTCAACCGGACCGATCCATATTGCCGGTGCATTAAATAAAAATATAATCGGCTTTTATCCTAATGAAGAAACAATGAGCAGCACCAGATGGAAACCTTTGAGTGAAAATTGTGTTATCATAAATCCTTCATTGAATAAAAACATGGAAAGCATAGATACTGAAAAAATTCTGTCTGCAGCAGAAAAATATTTATAGAATAAAGGGAACTGAATTAGTATTATTAAGTAGTATTAATATAATCTTATAAAATCAAATACATTATGAAACTCAAATTATCTTTAGTAATAATAGTAATCCTGTTGAGCATTAATTTCGCTGAATCCCAGGAAACCTCAGATGACAAATCAGATTTCAGAAAAATAGAACATAACGCATTTAAACCCGGTGAAAAGCTTACTTTCGAGATCAATTACGGATTTGTAAATGCCGGTGAAGCCATTATGGAAATTGATCCGAAGTATCAGATAATGAACGGCAGGAATTGTTACGACATAAGGTTTTATGTAAATTCATCACCGAGTTTTGATTGGGTCTATAAAGTTAAGGATTTTTACAGGACATATGTGGATGCCGAAGGTTTGTTTCCTTGGAGATTTGAACAGCACATTAAAGAAGGAACTTATCAGAGAGACTTTGAAGCTATATTTGATCAGCAGAATTTAAAAGTGAAAACTTACACAGGTGAAAAAGATCCGAAAAAATTTGAAGGTGAATTTGATATACCGAAATATGTTCAGGATGCTATGAGCGCGTTTTATTATTTCAGAACTTTTGATTATTCTAAAATGAGTAACGGTGATATAACAAAATTTGAGAATTTTTATAAAGACAAGACTTATCCGCTGGAAGTGAAGTATCTTGGAAAAGAAACAATTGAAGTTCCTGCCGGAGAATTCAGATGTATAAAAGTGCAGCCTCTTGTTCAGGAAGGCGGACTTTTCAAGAGCGAAGGTTCAATAGTAGTGTGGATGACGGACGATGAAAGGAAAATGCCTGTTAAAGTTAAAACAAAGGTTGTCATCGGATCCATTGATGCAGAGCTTAGTGATTATAAAGGTTTAGCGGGACCGTTGAATTCGAAGAAGTAACAATAAGTGTATAGAGTGTATAGAGTGTTTAGAGTGTGTAGAGTGTTTAGAGTGTGTAGAGTGTGTAGAGTGTATAGAGTGTGTGGAGTGTTTGGAGTTTTTAGAGTGTTTGGAGTTAAGTGATTGTTAATAGTAATATAAAATAAATTAAACTTTCTGATTAATATCAAAAGAAAAAATTTTTAGAGTTAAATAGTGAGGATTTTATAAGCAGAATATTCATAGTTATCATTTAATTCATTCCAATTCTTAGTCAAAATCACAGGTTAATTTGAAAATCTCAGAGTTATTTTATTCAATACAAGGCGAGGGTAAGCGAACCGGCTCGCCTTCTTTTTTTATAAGGACCAATCATTGCAATCTCAGATGTAAATTTCCGGGAGGAAATCTATGTGATACTTCTTACACAAGCTGGTTTCCGGATGACGATAAAAATATAGGAGAAGTTGAGATAAGTGATATACTGAATGAGTACAGAAAATTTAACTGCAGTGATATTGTAATATCCGGCGGTGAACCGACAATGTATGCATCTGAACTTTCTAAACTTTGTAAAGAATTAAAATATAATAATGAGGATGTGTTCATTACCGTTGAAACAAACGGGACCTACTCAGGTGAGTTTGTGAATTATGTTGATCTTCTCAGCATAAGCCCAAAATTGAGTTCATCTGTACCTTATGAAACTGCTCATGAAAAAATGCATGAGAAGAACAGAATCAACACTGATGTTTTAAGAAAATTTAACTCTTTAAAAGAAGATGGAAAAATTGATATTCAGTGGAAGTTTGTTTTTACATCCGATGATGATGTAAGAGAAATCAAAGAACTTCAGGAACAGACGGGATTTAAAAACCGGGATGTATACCTTATGCCGGAAGGAATTACAGCAGAAGATCTTAATAAAAACAGGTCAGGCACAATTGAAGCATGTATGCAAAATCATTTTAATTATACTGACAGGATACATATACTGGTTTGGGGAAATTCGAGAGGGAAGTAGAGGATTAGTTGAAAGTTGAAAGTTAAAAGTTGAAAGTTGAAATCCGCCTCTGCGGAGAAAGTTGAAAGTATTTTTAGTTCAGAAGTGATCAGAATTTTAATGAATAGTTAAGATTGTTTGAAACAGGGGAAGAAGAAATATTTATTTCTGAGTTTTTAAGGATTTTATTTTTAGAATTTGAGAAGTAATAGTTTATAATATCTGTTGCAGCAATAGATAAGAGAAATGCCGGAGAGTTGATGTTACCGGCGCTGATGTTGTCATTCCGGTCACTTTGATTGAAGAGATTATTTGTAGCTTCAATAATTGGTTTTCTTAAAGAATAGATCAGAGCTGCGCTTCCGGCTCCGATTGCCATTCCGGCTAATACATCAGAAGGATAATGAACACCGCTGTAAATTCTTCCCAGTGATGTAATAGCAGCATAAGTATATAAACCCACTATAAGTACTGGTTCATCCGGATAGCTTAAGGTAAGTGAAGTTGCCAGACTAAAACTTGCAGAAGTATGTCCCGAAGGAAAAGAATAAGAACCTTTGACTGCTGAAGTATCCGATAGATATACACTGTTTAATGTTCTGAACGGACGCGGTCTTTTTACCAGTACCTTTATACCCTGTGTCACTCCCAGACTTGTAAATTCAGATAATGCAAGCAGCACGGCAGAATTTTCTCCGTATGCATTATTATCAATTTTAGATCCAATGTATAATCCAACCGGCGCAGCTATCATTACAGGTGTAATAGCTTTGTTAGTGATGTCAGTCATGTAATACACAAACTTACTGTTTATATTATTGAATGAGCGGAATATCTTTACATCAAGATTATCGTGGAATTGTTTCGTAGAATCCCATTCGGTTTTTTTTCTGTACTGACCTGCCGAATCGGAACTAATGATTATATTAAAAAGAAAAACCGGAATCAAAAAGTATTTTAATTCCGGTTTTCTAATTTTAAATTTTATTTTAAAAATTTTAATCAGAACCGTTTTATTTTATTAAAAGCATCCTTTTTGTTTCGCTAAATTTATCAGTTTTTAATGAATAATAATATACACCACTCGGGTATTTTTCAGCGTTCCATGAAACAGAATATACACCCGGATTCTGATATTCATTAACAAGTGTTTCAATCTCATTACCCAGTACATCAGATATTTTTATGCTCAGATTGCTTCCGGAAGCCACAGAGTAGTTTATATTTGTAACAGGGTTAAACGGATTCGGATAATTCTGCTTAAGTTCAAAATCGAACGGAACTGAATTGCTTAATACAGTAATTCCGGAAACTTTTGAATATTTAACTGCAAGCAAATCAAGATAAGATTCGGATAATGCGCTTCCTCCCGTTATGTAAGCATCCTTAAAAGAATCCAGACTTATTGAATTTGCAAAATCATTTGAAATTCCGTCTCTGTTATATCTTGTCAGATATTTTTGAGAGCCTGACTGATTGTATTCAATAGTAACACAGTCAAAGGAAGTTCCGGTACCAGAACTCTTACCTGTCACAAATACATTTCCTTCATCATCAATTATTAATGCAGTTGCCGAATCATTATTATTAGCTGTACCATTATAGATCGAGGTCCATAAAAGATTTCCTGAAGGATCGTATTTTAAAGTAGCATAATCTGACTGAAATCCGTTTACATCGGAATTTGTAACACCGGTTATTATTACATTCCCCTGATTATCGATATCCATATCAGATGGGATATCAGAGCTGTTTGCGGTTCCGTTAAATCTTCTCACCCATTGTTCATTTCCCTGATTATCATATTTAATTGTAGTATAGTCATAAATAGTACCAATGCCTCTGCTGAAACCGGTTACATAAACATCGCCGCTGTTATTAACTCTGATACAAGTACCTTTATCAATGTCATTTGCCGGTCCGTTATATCTTGCCACCCATTGCTCTGCTCCGGAGGAATTGTATTTTATTGTTACATAATCAACACTGCTTCCTTTACCTGTACTCTGACCTGTAACATATACATTCTGCTGATCATCAACACAAACTGCAACCGCTGCGTCCACACTGCTGCCAGTACCATTATATCTTGCCACCCATTGCTGAACTCCATCAGAATTATATTTTACAGTGGCGTAATCGTATGAACTTGAAGTTCCACCATAGCTCTCTCCTGTTACATATATATTTCCGGCATTGTCAGTTGTTAATCCTGATACAGCATCATTTCCGCCTCCTATTCCATTATAAATTGAAGTCCATAATACACTCCCGGAGGAATTGTATTTTATTGTAGCATAATCGTAAGATAAATTATTACCAAAACATAAACCTGTAACTATCAATTCATTACCTTTTGAAATATTGGCAATAGCATAATCATTTCCGTTTCCGCCACCGTTAAAAATCCTGAACCATTCACGGTTTCCGGATTGGTTATATTTAATCGTAACAAAATCAAAACCTGATGTGCTGCCGTATGTATATCCTGAAACATAAAAATTATTGTCACTATCCAGAACTATGGAATTACCTGCGTCATTGTAATTTCCTGTTCCGTTAAAGGTCTGATTGATCTGTAAATTGAATTGTGAAAACGACAGTTGAGCTGAAAGTAGAAAAACTATTATTGTAATTGCGGATTTCATATAATCCTCCGGTTAAAATTTATAAATAATAAATAATATTGCTTCGGGGATTAAGCTTTGCAAGCTAATATATAAATATGACAAATAAAAGTCCTATTTAAAGTAAAGCTTTAAGTGCGGAATTTTATAAAAAAGGCATATAATTGATTAAATTATATGCCTGAGATTTAAAACTTAATAAAAATAAGATCACAATTTCAAAAGAGCATTCTTTATATCTTCAAGCATATCATCTTTATCTTCAATGCCGACAGATAATCTCACCAAACCATCCGTTAATCCGAATTTTTCCCTTAACTCTTTAGGGACTGTTCCGTGTGTCATGGAAACAGGGTGGCAAACAAGTGATTCTACTCCGCCGAGAGATTCGGCGATCTGAAATATTTTAAGTTCATTACAAAAAGCAACTGCTTTATCAAATGAACCTAGTTCGATGGAAATAATACCGCTGAAACCTCTCATCTGGGATTTAGCAAGTTCATATTGCGGATGTGATTCCAGTCCGGGGTAGTAAATTTTACTTATCTTTTTCTCATCTGACAATACCTTACAGATAGCAATAGCATTTTCATTGTGTGCTCTCATTCTTTGCGCGAGAGTTTTGGTTGAACGGAGTATCAGCCAGCAGTCAAAAGGAGCAGGGACAGCTCCGATGCTGTTTTGTATGAATTTTAATTTCTCTGCAATACTCTCGTTGCTCGTGACAAGGCAACCGCCAATGACATCACTGTGACCATTGATATACTTTGTCGAACTGTGAAGCACTACATCAATTCCAAAATCCAGCGGATTCTGAAAGTACGGACTCATGAAAGTATTATCCACACAGGTTGTAATGTTTTTTGATTTTCCTAACTCTCCCAGATATTTAAGGTCAGTAATATTCAGCATTGGATTTGTCGGCGTTTCAACATATATAAACTTAGTGTTTTCCTTAACAGCATTTTTTAAGGCTTCATTATCTGATGTATCAACATAAGAAAATTCCAGACCGTAATTTTTAATGATTTGTTCAAAAAGTCTGTAAGTTCCGCCGTACACATTGTTAGTACAGATAACGTGATCACCCGGTTTGAATAAAGTTATGACAGCTTGCACTGCTGCCATTCCGGATGAAAAACAAAATCCGTGTTTTCCGTTTTCGAGAGCTGCAAGATTTTGCTCAAGAGCAACTCTCGTAGGGTTTATTGTTCTTCCGTAATCGTATCCTTTTGATTCACCAAGTTTAGCATTTGAATAGGTTGATGTCTGAAAGATAGGAGTAATAACTGCACCGGTAGTCTCTTCAGGATGCTGCCCGGCGTGTATCTGTTTGGTTGCGAATTTCATATTTAGTTTAGATTTAGCCAAAGAATAATTAATTATCAATGGACTGTTTAAAAAAATTTATTAGATTTCTAAAATTAATGTTAAGAAAATTTTAGGAATAATATTTTATTCATTAATATTCAATAATTTATCTTTTAAAAACTCAAGTTCGTTTTCAATAATGTACCATATTATGCTATTATCAACGCCAAAGTATTCATGAATTATTCGGTTTCTTAAACCGATGATCTTTTTCCATTCGATATCCGGGTATTTAATCCTAATGTCTTCCGGAATTTTATTGGATGCTTCTCCAATAATTTCAAAGTTTCTTGTGACAGCATCTATAGTTTTAGGGTCAAGATTAAAATCATCAAATGAAAGACCTTCTACATATAAATTTATTTTATTGATAGATTCCAGTATGTCTTCGATTAAAATTTTCGAATCTCTATACATAGATAAGATCTTTTTTAATTAAATCAAAAACTTTATCTTTTATTGCACCTTTAGAAACAAGATCAACTTTTAATTTTAGAATATTTTCCAGATCTTCTGCCAGTGAAACAAAATCTAAGCCAATTGGTTTTTCGAATTCAACTAATATATCAACATCACTTTCTTCAACCTGATCTCCTCTGCTGTATGAACCGAAAACTCCAAGTTGTTTAATATTGTATTTTTTTTGCAAATCAATCTTGTGTTGATTTAATAATGAATTTATGTGGCTTATATTTTCCAAAATTAATAATTAAAAAATTGTAAATATTTTGTGAGAATATTAATGTCAAACAAAATCAAGGACATCGTATCTGTTCAATATTCCTTTTATGATCCCATGCTGTGAAACCAATATAGCATTTTCTTTCTGAAGCATTTCACGTGCTTCAGAGAATGGAGTATCATAATCAATTGTCGGAAGTTTGCTGTCCATGATATCTTTTACTTTCTTACCTGATATAGTCCTGTCACTAATGACCTTATCAATAATACTCGATTCTTTAATCGAACCGACGCAATCAGTTCCGTCAATCACCGGAAGAACAGAAAGGTTATATTTATCCATAAGTTCAAGAGCTTCAAAAACTACATCAGTGCTTTTTGCTGAAATAAGTCCCGGTACATTTGCAGTTCTTTTTGTCTGAAATGCCTGACCGGTTGTTATTGTATCAGGATTCATCAGTCTCTTCTCTCTCAGCCATTCATCCGAATGATATTTTGATAAATATCTTTCACCGGTATCGCAGACAATAAATACTACGACGTCATTTTCACCGAGAGTCTTTGCAACTTCCAATGCGGCAAAAGCAATTGTGCCTGTAGAACCGCCGGCAAAGATACCTTCTTCTTTTGCGAGCTTCAGACACATATCCACAGAATCCTTATCATTAACATTGATGATCTCATCAATGTATTCAAACATAACATTCTCAACCATTATGTCCTGCCCGATACCTTCTATAAGGTAGGGAATAGGTTCTGGAGCTACACCGGTTTCTTTTATTACTTTAAAAATTGATCCGTATGGATCAGCACCTATAACTTTTACATTTGGATTTTTTTCCTTTAAATATTTTCCCGTTCCGCTGATCGTACCGCCTGTACCTACACCTGCAAAAAAATGTGTGACCTTTCCGTCCGTATCATTCCAGATCTCCGGACCTGTAGTTTTATAATGAGCTTCCGGATTAGCAGGGTTTATATATTGATAGAGGAATAATGAATTCGGAATTTCCTTGGAAAGTCTTTCAGCAACATATACATAATGATCCGGTTCCCCGTATTTCGCAGCAATCGGCTGAATCACAACCTCGGCTCCAAGAGCCTTCAGATAATTATTTTTTTCTTTTGAAGCTTTTTCCGTCATTACAAAAATACTTTTATAACCTTTCAATGCGGCAACAAGTCCGAGTCCGATCCCGGTATTTCCGCTTGTAGCTTCTATGATAGTTCCACCCGGCTTCAAAGTCCCGTCACGCTCAGCCGCCTCGATCATATTCAATGCGATCCTGTCTTTAACGCTACCGCCCGGATTATAAGGTTCCATTTTTGCAAATACCTGCGCTTTCATCCCTTTGGTCAGGTTGTTTAATTTTACCAAAGGAGTATTTCCGATTAATTCTAAAACACTATTGTAATATTTCATCTAAGTATGTTTATATTAATTTTTAAAATATTTATTTAACTCAGGTTACTTATTTCGCTGATATCTTTTTATTTTTAAAATAAATTTTAAACTTCCTAATTCCTAAATCCTAATTCCAATTCGTAACTAGTAACTTGAAACTTGTAACTGCTCTTAAACCGGTCTCATCAAAGGAAAAAATATAACATCCCTTATAGTCTGCGAATTCGTCAGCAGCATCACAAGCCTGTCAACTCCAAGTCCAACGCCTGTTGTCGGAGGCATCCCAACTTCTATAGCTTTTATGAAATCTTCATCAAGCGGATGTGTTTCCTTCTCACCGCCGCGACCTCTTTCGACCTGCTCTTCAAGTAATCTTCTCTGAAGGATCGGATCATTCAGCTCAGTATAGGAATTTCCAAGTTCCCACTTATTAGCATAAGGTTCAAATCTCTCGGCAAATACAACCTGCTCAGGATCATCTTTCATTTCATCCAGTTGTTTCATTGAATATTCTCTCAATGGCTTGCACAAAGGTGTCGTATCGATAGGGAAGTCATATACAAATGTCGGCTGAATCAGATCATCCTCGCAGGTCTCTTCAAATAAATTAGCTATCAGAAGACCTTTACTGTGCGCGATCTTCGGATCAAATTCGATCTCATTTGATTTCATATAACTGATGATCTCATCTTTCTTCATGTTCATTACATCAAGATCTGTCTTCTGCTGAATAGCCTCTGCCATTCTTACCCGCTTCCATGGACGCTTGAAATCAAGTTCGATCTCGCCGTACTTTACTTTAGTAGTTCCGTGAATTTCCATGCAAGCATTCTCGACTACCTCTTCAAATAAATTCATGCTGTCCTGATAATCGCCGTATGCCTGATACCATTCGACCTGTGTGAACTCAGGATTATGAGTTCTGTCGATGCCTTCATTTCTGAAGTCTCTTACGAATTCATACACGCGGTTGAATCCGCCTACAATTAATCTCTTTAAATAAAGTTCATTGGAAATCCTTAAGTAAAGATCTATGTCCAGTGAATTGTGATGAGTAATAAACGGCTGTGCATTTGCGCCACCATATATTGCCTGAAGTGTAGGTGTCTCAACTTCAAAAAATTTATAATTTTCTAAAGTCCTTTTAATCGACTGAATTATCTTTGTCCTTTTTATAAAAGTGTCTTTCACATGATCATTCACAATAAGGTCAATGTACCTCTGACGATAACGAAGTTCAACGTCCGCAAAAGCATCGTGAATGATCTTCTCGCCTGACTCCGTAACTTCTTCTTTCACAACCGGCAGCGGTTGTATGGATTTTGTAAGCAGCTGATATGAAACTGCGTGAATTGAGATCTCACCTGTTTTAGTTCTGAATACAAATCCTTTTACACCGACTATGTCACCAATATCCAATAACTTAAAAACATCATATGCCTCTTCACCTATTTCATCTTTTTTAATATAGATCTGAATTTTTCCGGTCTCATCTTTTATAAGGAAGAAAGTAGCTTTACCCATTTTACGGATAGCCATTATTCTACCTGCAACGGATACCAATATCTCTTTATTCTTTTCTTTTTCTTCATCGGATTCAGGATCTTTAAAATTGTCAATAACAGATTTTGAATCTGTTGTCACATCGTATCTGTGCGGATAAGGATTGATCCCGAGATTTTTTATTTCTTCAAGTTCTTCTAATCTTCTTTTGATTAGTTCGTTTTGCTCTG
>JAGQWH010000051.1 GCA_020437545.1 Ignavibacteriota bacterium | reverse complement strand
GTTTCTTTAAAAGTAATTGTAGTTCGGAATTAAATTTCATTCATATCATATCTTCTATATATTTATGTAAAAAAAAATTAATTTAACCGGATTAATATAATACCTGAATTTACAAACTCAAACAAAATAAAAATGATCACAACAATTGTATCTCACAAAGTAAAGGATTTTTCGGAATGGAAAAAAGTATTTGACGCCAGTGGCGGATTAAGGAGCAAATTCAAAATGAATGTAACTGCTTTGTTTCAATCCGTTGATGATCCGAACATGGTTACTATGATCGGAGAAGCTCCGAGTGTGGAAGACATCAATGAATTCAATTCAAATCCTGAACTGAAAGCAGCAATGGAAAGTGGCGGACTGATCGGTACTATGGAAGTTAAGATACTGAATAAAGTATTTTAATTGCTTTTCATAATATTATTGAACCAGTATAAACCCGGATAAATATTTATTTTAATGTAAAGATTTCTTTATATTAAAATAAATATTAACTTTTTTATAAATTCTAAAATAATATTTGATTAATAAATTCGGTCGGATATTATGAAATACAATCCTCCATTCCTGAAAGAGAAATCAGATTTTATAAAGTAGTATTCTGATGGAAATTCATAAAAAAGATTTGGTACAGATAGAATATTACAATAAAGAAATCCGGGGCATAAATTGCAGACTCATTAAAAGACAGCTAAGAATCTTCTGTAAGTGATAGCGTAATCAATGTATTCGACTGCTCAATACATCCGGGAAGATTTTAAAAGAAGGAGGTAAAATCACTTTGCCGAAATTTGCCATTCCCGGACGCTGCCGGCAGGGATATTTTGCAGAACAGGATAATAATACTTTTGGGATTTTTCAGATGATCCTTACGCAAAATAAATTGATTGAATATATATGTAGTTTTTTTGTTTGGAAAACTGTTCGCAGAAAACAATAGAAGATTTTGGAAAGGAAATATTAATTTTAGTATATTTAACATATTCTGAAATTCAAATTTATACAAAATCATGAAATCATTAGTTCTTATTATCTTTTTTTTAACTCTGTTATATCACTCTCAGGCAAAAGCCTGCTCTGTAGTATATTATATAGATAAAATTACCGGCAATATATATGTAGCAAATAATGAAGACTACTGGTATGATACTGAAGCATATATACAAATAATACCGGGTTCCGAAAATGAATCCGCCCGGCTCTGGTATGGCTGGGATGATTTTGCACAGGGCGGGATCAATGAACACGGGCTTTTCTTTGACGGTGCTGTGACACCTAAACAAAAGATCCCGGCCGGATACGGAAGTCCGGAAGATAATTTAGGAGATGAAATACTGGCTGAATGTAAAACTGTTAAGGAAGCTCTTGCATATCTTGAAAAAAAGAAAATAGCGTTGACAGATGCACATATAATGTTCGGAGACAGCGAGGGAGATGCAGTTGTTGTAGAATGGATCAACGGCAAAAAGATTCTTAACAGGATTAAAGACAATAAACTTGTAATGACAAATTTTCTCTTATCGGATACAAACTCCGGAAATTTTCCCTGTTACAGATACAATTCCATTGAAGAGAGAATCAGAACTTTTGAAAACAGCAAAGACACTTCTTCCCTGCTGACCGTAGGGAATTTTCTCGGACAGGCGGCTCAGCCTCCCAAAATAATAGAAAACGGAAAGACCGGAGGTACTTTGTATTCCACTTTCATAGATATTACCGGAATGGAATTTGTACTGGTTTATAAACTTGACAATACAAAGGTCACAAAAATTGATCTGAAAAAAGAATTCGGAAAAAATACAGAAAGACATATAGATCTGAATTAAAAAGTTTTTAATCAGAATATTATTTGTTTAATTAAGTTTTATACTCAATGAAAGAATCTTTAGACTGGCAAAGTAAGGATGTCGTAAATATCTATGATGAAGTAAATCTATGGTCAGCGCCTTTCGGAAGATTGCTGCTCGAGAATATTCCTGTGAAACGGGAATCGAAAGTTATGGATATTGGATTCGGTACGGGTTTTCCTTTGATCGAACTCAGTCAGAGATTCGGGAAAGGTTCTAAGATCTATGGTATGGATATCTGGGAAGAAGCCATAAAGAGAGTCAAAGAAAAGATACGTGTGCTCGGCATTTCAAATATTGAGATATTTGAACAAAGCGCAGAATCTATTCCATTGCCTGATAATGATCTCGATCTGATATGCTCTAATCTCGGGATTAATAATTTTGAAAATAAAGATGCCGTTTATTTTGAATGTCATCGTGTTCTTAAACGTAATGGCTCTTTATGTATTTCAACAAATCCCATTGGGACATTCAATGAATTGTTTGATAAATTCAGTGATGTAATTGATGAAATGAGACTTGACAGATCAGTCTCAGAATTAAAAGATCACATAGATCACAGAGGTACCGAAAGATCTATAATTTCGGAAATTGAAATTACCGGATTCCGCTTATCAAAAAAAGTCTATGATGAAACCGGTATAAGGTTTGCTGAACCGGAAGCAGTATTTGATCATGGATTGATCAGAACAGGTTTTTTAGAAGGATGGAAAAAAATGATCCCGCCTGACAGCCAAAAGGAATTTTTTATGTTATTGTTAAATAAAATAGAAAATGAGATTAACAGAAACGGCGAATTCATGATCTCTGTTCCGGTTCTTTATATGGAATTCAGAAAGGTCTGATTTTTTTTAAACAATTGATCTGTGAACTGACATTAACATTGAGTTTTCAGATTAAATAATGAATTTATTCTTTATTAATTATACAATTCAAACTTGTCTGTAATTTAAATCACAAATAAAATATTTATGAAAGATGAACTGAAATTCAATATATTTTTTTACACATCTGTTGTACTCGCTGTTTGGTTTGCGCTTACAAGCTGGGCATGGTTTTATTATGCTAATCTGTTTTATTCATTACCGTTTGGTTTGCTGAGCCTATTGTTCTGGCATCTGGGCAAAAAGAATGACACAAATAAAAAGCGGTATAAAGTGCCTGTAATAATATTAATAATAGGCGCTGTTTCATCAATACTGACATTACTTTTCTTTTTGATATTCAATTAAAAAAAATATTATGGATAAATCATTTAATGAAATGCTCTGGAATCAATTCGGAGCATCTATTGACATGCTAGAAAATTCCTTAAAAGCATGCCCTGATGATCTATGGGATACAGATTCCAAGTTCTGGTATGTAGCTTATCATACATTATTTTTTCTTGATTACTATCTGACAATTGATGCTGATAAATTTTCTCCCCCTCCGCCGTTCTCATTATCTGAATTTGATTCGGAAGGCGCAATGCCTGAGCGAACATATACAAAAGAAGAACTGCTCAGTTACCTGCATCATTGCAGACAGAAATGTCATGATCTTATCAAAGGGTTAACTCCCGAAAATTCTGACAGAAGATTTATAAATGAATACAGAAATTATAATATATTCGAGATACTACTTTATAATATGCGTCATGTTCAGCACCATATGGCACAGCTGAATCTGCTGCTGAGGCAAAACGGGAGTGAAGTGCCTGACTGGGTTTCGAGAGCGGGTTTAAAGTATTAAGTATTAGGTATTAAGTATTAGGTATTAGGTATTGAGTATTGAGTATTGAGTTTTGAGTATTGAGTTTTGGATATAATTATGAAACATATTTTCAACATACCCATAAAGCTCCTTTTCTTATTAAAAAGAAAAACATAAATAAGTTATTTCTCCCCTCTCCGAAGGAGAGGGGCTGGGGGTGAGGTTGTGAATAAAAATCTCACGTCAGCAATCAAAACACTCAAGATTATCCGACACTTTGAAATGGGAATGTTCTTTATCCCTCTCCTTCGGAGAAGGGCCGGGGGTGAGGTTGTGACTAAAGAGTCTTACATCAGCAATCAATATACTCAAGATGATAAGACACTTTGAAATTGGAATGTTCTCACTCTCTTCGTCGGAGGAGAGGGACAGGGAGTGAGGTTAATGCAGACAACTAGAGTTTTAATTTTAAAATATTGAATAAGACAGTAAAAAATATATATGCCGGCGAGCTTAAAAAACACTTTGATGTCACCGGGCATTTCTATGATCTGAAATTATCGGATTCTGTTTTTAAATGCCGGAGCTTACTTGAAATAAAAAGAAAGGGAATCTTATTTAAAAATGATACTCCTGACATTGTCGTGATAATGATGAACCCCGGTTCATCTAAGCCATTGGATAAAAACTATATTCCGAAAACTTTCACAGTAAAAACATATGCTAATATTAAATCAAAAGAAATAGTCCCTACCCGCCCTGACAATGCTCAGTATCAGTTAATGAGACTTATGATATTCAATGACTGGAATTTTGTAAGGGTTTTGAATCTGTCAGATCTTCGGAATGGCAACAGCGGTGACTTTAAAACAGATTTTCTTAATGCAAAAAATTTTGACAAGAGTGATCCGCATTGCATTACGCATAAAATACGGAGAAAGGAATTGCTGGATTCCATGAGATCAAAGACCAATAAAATCATCGCAGCCTGGGGAAGTATAGATCTCCTTAAAGATTCGGCTGAAACTGTTTTAAAACTTAAAAAAGAGATCATAGGAATAATAAACGGAAGTCTGCCTAATTACAGGTATGCAAGCCCACTTATGCAGGTTAAGAAAGAAGAATGGCTGAAAGGAATTCAGAATTTAATCATTGAAAAATAGTAACCCGTGAAAAATTATGCGGCTTTGTATTTCTTAAACTTTAAATGCAATAATATTTTGATGATGACTTATAAAAATTGTAAAACATAATTTTCATTATGAAAGATATTAAAGCCGAATCAGAATCAGAAAAAGAGAAGTTAAACTTAAAAATTATCGGCGAACTGCTTATCCGCACTTTAAATCAGTTCATCGACGATAAAGGTTTGAAGATGGCCGCTGCATTGTCATATTATGCTGCGTTTTCTCTTGGACCTTTATTGATTATAGTAATTTCAATTGCCGGATTTATATTTGGTGAAGAAGCGGCAAGAGGAGAAATTTCAAATCAGATAACTTATCTGATAGGTAAAGACAGCGCTGATATGATACAGACAATTATTAAAGGAGCATCAAATGTTTCAACGGGTTTATTTGCCGGGATAGTAAGTCTGATTCTTCTTATACTGGGTTCTGTAGCTGTCTTTATTGAACTGCAGGAATCTCTGAATATTATCTGGGGAGTGGAATCAAAACCCGGGAGAGGAATATGGGGATTTATTAAAAACCGGCTGATATCTTTTTCAATGGTTATTGTTACAGGATTTTTATTAATGATATCATTGCTGATTAATTCACTGATCAATTTATTATCAAATTTTATAAATGATAGTATAAAAGATTTTCTTCCAATGACAGAGATCATAAATTTTGTTACTTCATTAATTGTAATTACTATTTTATTTGCCCTGATTTTTAAATATCTCCCTGATGTAATAATTTCCTGGAGATATGTATGGTTGGGAGCGATATTTACTTCACTTCTTTTTTCCGGGGGTAAATATCTGATAGCGCTTTATCTCGGCAACAGTTCTTACACATCTGTTTACGGAGCGGCGGCATCAATTATAATTCTTTTTGTATGGATATATTTTTCGGGGATAATATTGTTCTTCGGAGCTGAGTTTACTCAGGTATACAGAAAGAGGTTCAGCAGGACTCCATTAAGACCGGATATAGACGGTGTGATAGTTCCAAAAGTATCTGAATTGATAAAAGAATCTATGAGAGAAAGCAAAGAAGAAGATGAAAATTCTGTAAAATAAAAATAATTAAGGAAATATAATTTTTGGTAATTACACTGATCAATTCATTGAAACAGTTTCCTTGTCAATTTTAACTCCTCTGAATACTTTAAATACTCCGAGAGCCATTGCAAGAACTATTGGTCCCAGAAACAGTCCCAGGATACCGAATAACTGCAGTCCGCCCAGAACACTAAAAAATATAAACAGTTCATTCATTTTCACTTTTTGCTTTATGAGTTTAGGAAGGAGAAAATTATCTATCATGCCGATCACTAAAGCAGCATAAGCAGCAAGTATACCGGCTTTCCACAGTTCACCCGATAAAGCCAGCACGATTATAACCGGAACTGTTACAAAAGCTGTTCCTCCTGAAGGTATCATTGAAAAAATCATTGCTAACAGTCCAAGGAGTATAAAGCCCTCTATACCAAGGATCCAGAAAATCAATCCTGCCAGCGCACCCTGTATCAAAGCTATAAACAATGTTCCCCTTATAGTTGCATTGATCAGATTGGAAGTTTCAGTAAAAAGTAATTTTGCCTGGCTGTTATCCATTGGTAAAATCTCCGGTATGTCTTTTATTATTTTATCACCGTCCCGGAAAAGATAAAACATCACAAATACGGAAATCACCAGACCAACTATTACCCCAAACGCTCCTTCAATAAAATACATTGAAGCTGAAAATACTATATCACTTAATTTTGAAATAACAGATTTTATATCCTCCGGTTTGAGAAAATCATCTATATTCATATACCTGTTAAGATAATCATAAATAAAAGAAAGCCTGCTGTTTTTAAAATCCGTAACGATCATCTTTATCTCATCTGCGGATATCCCGGAAAATCCTGAAAGCTCACTTATCGCTGAAGCGGAAATTAACAGTAACGGAATTATAAAAATAAGCAGGGAAACAAGAATTGTTGAAATTGCACTTATCGTATGATTACCGGTTTTTTTCATAAGTCTTTTATACAGCGGATGAAAAATAATAACCAGTATTGTAGACCAGAGTAATATCGAAATGAACGGAGCAAGCATCAGCCAGCATATATACAGGAGCAATCCCGTAAGAAAAATCAGAAAAATAAATTTCGCAAGCCGGTTTCTGTCACTAATATCTGTGTTTTTCTGCATACTCTGATTTAATTGTTAACTTATACTTAATTGTAATAAAATAATTATTAAGTTTTCTAATTTAAATACTGCCGGATAATTAAATTTTGTATTGGATCAGTTATCTGACTGTTCTCAAAAAAAATTGCTCATCATTGCTTAGAATTATTTCAAACTATTCATATGACTTTATTAATGAGTTTTTTAATATAATTAAATGGTTAATTTTAAAAGAACCATTATATAGTAATATTAAAAAATAATTTCACAATAACTAAACTATTATAAGTAAACATGAAAATTCAAATTAACACAGATAATCACATTTCAGGAAGTCAGCAAAAAAGTGAACCAATTATTGATTCTATAAATGATTCTTTGGAAAGATTCAGCGAGCAGATCACAAGGATTGAAGTTCATCTCTCTGATGAGAACAGTAAGAAAAAAGGACAGAATGATATTAAATGTCTGCTGGAAGCAAGATTAAAAGGTCTGGATCCGGTTGCGGTTACAGAAAAGGCAGACTCGATCGATGAAGCTGTTGACGGTGCATTGGACAAATTAATTTCTTTACTGGATTCAAAACTCGGACGTTTAAAGAAATACTAATCTAAAACCTGAAATTTGATCTGATGAGTTAATTGAATTTTACAGAAATAATAAATTATTTCAGATCAAATAAAATTATGAAAATCGAAAACAGGGCAACTGATTATGACAGTACAGGTCATACATATTCAGGTTACAGAAGAACTGATCCGCAGATCGCTTCGCTTGTCTTAAGAGTTCTGAAAAATGCAAAGTCAGTTGTAAATGTCGGCGCCGGAGCCGGATCTTATGAACCGGAAGACAGATATGTTGCCGCTGTCGAGCCTTCATATGTTATGCGTTCACAGAGACTTGCCAACAGCAAAGTTCCCGCAATAAATGCAAAATCAGATGCTTTACCGTTTGACGACAATTCATTTGACGCTTCGATGGCAATGCTGACAATTCATCACTGGGATGATATTTTAAAAGGTATCAGTGAAATGAAAAGGGTATCAAAAGATCGCATTGTAATTATGACCTATGATCCTGACGAGTTAAAAAAATTCTGGAACATACATTACTTCCCCGAACTTATCGAAATAGAAAAAGCCCGTTATCCCAAAATAGAATTATTACAAAAATACCTGGACGGAAGTTGTAAAATCATTCCGGTGCCTATACCTTTAGATTGTGCAGACGGATTTCAGGAAGCTTATTACGGCAGACCGGAAGAGTTTTTAAAAAAGGAAGTCCGCAATTCACAGTCTGCATGGAAGTTCTTACCCGGAGGAATGGAAGAGGTACTTGTGAAAAGACTGGAAGATGATCTCAAATCGGGAGGATGGGATAAAAAATTCGGGCATTACCGCAGTGAACCATTTTTAAACGGCGCTTTAAGACTTATAATATCAGAACTGTAAAATAATTAAGATCAGAATAAAATATTTATGAACAGACTATTTTTAATCCTGATAATTATTATATCAGCAGTTAATACATATGCCCGTATCGATACTTTAGAGATAGATAAGATCGTTCAGGATCAGATCTCCCTATACAATTTTGAAGGGACAGTCCTCATTGCTGAAAATGGTGATATAGTTTATCAGAGATCCGCCGGATATAAAGACCGGGAGACACAAAGAATTATAGATAACGATACAAAATTCGGAATAGCTTCCATTACAAAGATGCTGACTGCAATAGTTATATTAGAGTTGGTAGAAGATGGGAAATTATCTCTTCAGGATAATCTCGCAGCACTGCTTCCAGGATTCAATATACAAGGAGGTGAAAACATTACTGTCCATCACTTGCTTCTTCATATTTCAGGACTGCCAAACGAAAATGATTCAATTTACTTAAGTAAAAAATCACCTGAGGAATTTGTAAGAGAAATATTGAATGAAAAAGGAGAGTCCGGTGAATTAGGCAAATACAACTATGCAAACATAGATTATGTCTTACTTGGACTGATCATAGAAAAGAAAACAGGAATGAGCTGGCAAGATGCAGTAGACAAAAGAATAATTGAGAAGCTGAATCTCAGGAACACGGGATTTTTATCAGAACTTCCAAACGGTAATTATCCTGAAAATTTTGCTTACTCTTATTCAGTTTCGGAAGAAGGTGAATTCACAAAAGATCCGGATATCTATATGGAAAATTTTTATGTTGCCGGCAGTATGTATTCAAACGCAGCTGACCTTCTTGCAATAGATCAGGCAATGTACGGAGACAAACTTTTAAGTGAGAAAAGTAAAGAACTAATGTTCACGTCTTATCCCGAGTACAACTATACAGGTTACAGCGTATGGACATATAATTATCCGTTTGCTGAAACTCAGCCAAAGATCATGGAAAGAAGAGGCGGGATAATGGGATGGAATTCGGTGCTGATAAGATTCATTGATGAAAATAAGACAATAATTATTCTGAGTAATAATAATAAGTTCAATCCCGATTCGTTTGGTGATAAAGATAATCTAAGGGAAGCATTGATAACCGAACTGGGAAAATCAAAATGACAAAGATAAATTTTAAAAAACTCGACCACATACAGATCTGCATTCCAAAAGGCAAAGAGGTTGAAGCCAGACAATTCTATACGGATATTATCGGACTGACAGAAATTCCAAAACCGCAGGCATTGATTCCAAACGGCGGGCTTTGGTATGAGATAGCTGATATACAACTTCATATCGGAACAGAAGATGAAACCAATAATTCAAAAAGACATCCGGCGTTTGAAGTTTTGAATTTATCCGAAGCAAAAAGACATCTTGAGCTAAACGGAATATTAATAAAAGAAGAGACACCTATTCCGGGACTTGACAGATTTTCGTTCAAAGATCCGTTTGGAAACAGAATAGAATTATTACAAAAACACTGACAGGGAAAATGACATTCTTAAGAAAGCACTGGTTTGATATAGGATTAATACTCGCTGTTATAACCACTATAACTTTACGTTTCAGTAATATAGATTATTTCGGACTGCAGTTCTTAATATGGTTGAATGTGATCTCATTATTTCTTCATCAGTTTGAAGAGTACCGCTATCCGGGATACTTTCCGGGAATGCTGAATTCTGTAATATTCAAAAGCAGTCAACCCGACAGATATCCGTTAAATACAAATTCCGCATTTGTGATAAATGTATTTTTAGGCTGGACGGTTTATATTTTAGCAGCAATTCTTTATGATAAATTTATTTTACTTGCATTCGTGACAATGCTTATTTCATTCGGAAATTTCATCATGCATACTTTCGTCATGAACATAAAAGCAAAGACATTTTACAATCCGGGTCAATTCACTGCGACGTTTTTATTCCTTCCCGTATCCTGTATGTTTTTTATTTATGTTTTTGAGTATAATGTACTATCAACTTTAGAATTAATAATTGGGATTGGTCTTGGAATAGTAATAAACTCATTCGGATTATTTAAACTTATAGATATTTTGAAAGATGAAAACACAGATAATATATTTGAAACTCGTCAATTATTTTTTTCAGAAAAACAGCAATAAGTAAAGAGAATGAATATTTCAAAACCGGTAAACATAGACGATTACATAGCGGGGTTTCCAAAGGAAATTCAGACTATCCTGCAACAGATCCGCGAGACAATAAAGAAAACCGCTCCCGCAGCAGAAGAGACCATTAGCTACAACATGCCGGCTTTTAAAATGAAAAAAGTACTCGTGTATTTCGCTGCTTATAAAAACCATATTGGATTTTACGCATTACCTTCAGGCAATAATGCATTCCAAAAAGAACTTTCAAAATACAAGACCGGTAAAGGTTCGATACAATTTCCTTTAAATGAAAAAATACCGTTTGATCTGATAAAGAAAATTGTAAAATTCAGATTGATGGAAATTTAAGAAAAAGCTTTGCGCTGATTTGCGCAGAAAGTATTTTCAGTTCCAGACTGTCCAAAAACAAATCCGTTTAACCTGCCTCATCAAAATCAATTTTTGTATGTTTTAAAACAAACCCGCCTGTGATAAATTGCAGAAAGAAATTCAGAGTATTGGCGGCAAAAATTTCCTGTTTGAGCCAAACGTCAGCGCTTTACTGACGGTTGGTGAGTTGAAATTTTTGCCGCCAATACGAATGAATTTCCGGCAATTTATTACCAGCGGGCGATTTTTCTTTGCTTCTTTCTTTTGATCGTTCAAAAGAAAGAAGGTAAATCCGAGTAAAGTTGAAATTTATTCTGTAATTTTATAAAACGGTTTGAACAGAGTTGAAAATTGATTAAATATTAATTAAAAAAGTAATTGCATAAATCAATAAAAGCTTTTATATTTGTAACCGTTTGGTTACACATTAAACAAATAAAAAATGCGGCGAGATATATTTCAGGCAATAGCAGATCCGACAAGAAGAGAAATAATTACAATTCTTTCTGAAGAGAGAATGAACTTAAATTCCGTAGCTGACAGGTTTGACATCAGCCGTCCGGCAATTTCAAAGCATATAAAAATCTTAAATGAGTGCGGACTTGTAAAGATCACACAAAGCGGCAGAGAACGTTATTGTGAGATAAAACCGGAAAAGTTCAAAGAGGTGGATGACTGGCTGGATCCATTCCGTCTAATGTGGGAAGATCGATTTAATCAACTTGACGAATTATTAACTAAACAAAAATAAATATCATGAAAAAAACAATATACACAAAATTTCCTGCTGAGAAAAAGATACAGGTAAAAAGAGAGTTTGCAGCTCCGCTGTCAAAAGTATGGGAAGCATGGACAGACAGTAAAATACTGGATCAATGGTGGGCTCCCAAACCATGGAAAGCTGAAACAAAGACAATGGACTTTAAGAACGGCGGTCACTGGCTTTATTATATGAGCGGTCCTGATGGCGAAAAGATTTGGAACAAGGATATTTATCAGAACATTATTCCAATGAAGAGTTTTGAAGGAACAGATTTTTTTTGTGATGAAGACGGAAATGAAAACAAAGAGATGCCGGGTATGTTATGGAAAACATCATTTGAGGCAACTGAAAACGGAACAATAGTAAATGTCGAAATAACTTTTGCAACCGAAGATGATCTTCTTAAGATAGTTGAAATGGGCTTTGAAGAAGGATTTGCATCTGCCCATGAAAATCTTGACGGATTACTGGCATAACAAAAAATTTCCTGAGTATTATTATCAGAATTTTTATATTAATATTATTTTTTTGATTTCACACTTACTTCGCTTTTTGTAATAAGTGCGAAAAAAATAAATTACAGATTATTGAAAAATACAGAAAACTCAGCAATTAAGGACTACTCAAAATATTGCAAGTTAATTATAAAGTTTGGTAAAGCCGCACATTCCTTCGGAACACCAGATGACCGAATTGAACAATATTTACATCAGCTTTCAGATGCATTCGGAATAGAAGGTGATTTCCGGTCAGCTCCGAAACATATTATGTTTGCTTTCAGGGAAAACGATGATTACTGGCAGAAAATGAATATCGCAACAGTTCCCGGCAGCGGATTCAATATGACCAAACTTGCAAAACTTGATAATCTTGTGAATGAGATCTTATCAGGTAAACTGAGTATTGAAGAAGCAGATTCAAAACTGAATGAGTTTGACAATATTGAAAATACTTATGGCAACTTATGGATAGCTGTAAGTTACATTTTTGCCGGAGTAGGATTTGCCGCCATATTATCAGGCGGATGGATGGATATACTGTTTTCGGGAATATTAAGCTTACTTGTTTTTTTAATAATATGGCTGTCTCAAAATAAGGGAGGTGTGCTGGAAAGCAGTATCCCGTCTTCAACAGCATTTGCAGCTGGATTTCTTGCAATAGTTTGTAAGATCTACATACCTGAACTTAACTACGTTCTGGTTACAGTTTCAGCAATAATTACTTTGATACCGGGCTATGGGATCAGCGTTGGGATACAGGAGCTTGTGAATAATAATCCGATGTCAGGAATGGGAAATTTAATAAACGGATTGGTATATCTGTTAAAACAATTTGCAGGTACATGGACAGGGTTTATACTGGCAGACGTATTTTTTGATATTCCGGAAGGTGTATCCAATTCTGTAGATCCTGCATGGAGATGGATTTTTCTTTCTTTATTGTTTTTCGGACTGGTAATAGTTTTTCAGACTTCATACAAAGATTTTTTCTGGTCATTTATCGGATGCGCTCTTGGCTATATGGGAGTTGTTTACGGAAGCAGTTTATTCAGCAGTAATCTTGGTAATATACTTGGAGCTTTTGCGATCGGAGCGTATTCGAATATCTGGGAAAGGAAAACAGGACGTCCAGGTGCAATTGTTTTTTTACCGGCAATGATGGTTCTTGTCGGCGGAAGTTCCGGTTTCAGAGGATTGATCGCAGTGGCTCAGGGTGTTCCGGATGCCCAAAAACAGTTCATGGAAATGTTTATGATCGCAATTACCATAACCATCGGATTGATAATGGCAAATACTTTTGTAAAGACCAGACCTGTGAACTTAAAAGCTTAATTCTAAAATATGATGTGTACTTTTGAATAATAAGATAAGTTATATGTGTTTTTCCAAAAAATTTCTTGTTAAATAAAATTGAATATCCCGGAAATAAAATTAACGGTCTTTTTATTAATTTTGAACTTTCTGACATTTCATTCCCGCATATCTTTTGCTCAGGACATGAATGATAACAACATTCCTTCAGACAGCTCCGTGAAGATCTCAGGTGAAATGAAAAATGTTATGTGGAAAGGCGAACTATACGGTACCATTTATATAGATACGATCAAAGAAAAAGAGCATCTCTATGGTCTCGGACCTGTTGAATATCTCAGAGGAGAGATAATAATTATTGACGGAATAGGTTATAAATCCACTGTTGTAAATGATTCAACCATGGATGTATCTGAAACATTGAAATTAAAAGCTCCAATATTTGCTTATGCCAATATAAAGAACTGGACCGAATTTGAGTTGCCTGACAGTGTTTTGACAATTTCGGGATTGGAAAAATTCCTTGATCTGAACACTTCAAATATTAAAAAACCATTTCTGTTTAAAATTACAGGAATAGCTGACAGTGCAGAAATACACATAGTGAATCTGGAAGAAGGATCAAAAGTATCTTCACCGGAAGAAGCACACAAAGGTCAGAAAAATTTTATTTTAAAGGATAAATCAGTTGAACTGGTGGGATTTTACTCAACCGAACACAAAGCTGTATTTACACATCACGACACGAACATACACGTCCATCTTATCACTGAAGACAAAAAGCAAATGGGACATCTTGAAAAAATTGAACTGAGAAAAGGAACGGTGAAATTATTTCTGCCGAAGCAATAAAAAATTTTAAATATTCAGCCTTTTCATCAGCTTGGTAATCGGTTTTGAATTAAGCATGATATAAAAATGAAGAGACGGAACGCCTTTGTTGAGCAGCTCTTCACACTGCTTTGCTGTCCATTCCACACCTATATCAAGAACGTGTTCGGGTTTTGCTTCCATTACTTCTGATGCGAGTTCGTCCGGGATCTCAACATAGAAATTCTTCGGAATGTTTGTCAGCTGTGATTTGAATCCTAAGATTTTCAAACCCGGAACGATAGGTACATCGATACCCTGATCCCTGCATCTTTTCACAAAATTAAAATAATGATCATTGTTAAAGAACATCTGTGAAACAATGTATTCACCGCCGGCATCTATTTTTTCTTTAACATATTTTATATCTGTGTTAATGTTTGGCGCTTCGAAATGTTTTTCCGGATATCCGCTTACACCTATACAGAAATTTGTGGGTGATGCATCAAGAAGATCCTCTTCCAGATATTTTCCGCGGTTCATATCTGCTATCTGATTTACCAGATCAAGAGCGTAGATATTGCTGGACTTTCCTTCAGGGATTGGTTTTTTAAACTGAAGTTCATCTCCTCTGACAGCCAGTACGTTTTCAATACCTAAATAATTCAGCTCTATTAACGCATCTTCAGTTTCTTCTTTCGTAAAACCGTTGCATAAAATATGAGGGACTGTATCAATGTTGTATTTATTTTTTATTGCTACGCTAATTCCGATTGTTCCAGGTCTTTTCCTTTTAACTTTCTTTTTTATTCCTTTAGGAGTCTCGTCGTACTGCACCTGGGCTGAATGTGATGTTACATCAATAAAAGGCGGGTCATATTTTATGATATCATCCAGGACATTAAACAACTGATTAATATCTCCTCCGCGTGTAAGCGGCAATATCTCAAAACTTATCAGAGGTTTTTTAGCATTTTCCAAATGTTCGGTTACTTTCATAAATAAGTATCGGTAGATTAAATTATTAAGTTTTTAAAATTGAAATTTGAACAGATATTACTTCTTTATTACTTTTGCATAACAGGGTGAAGGTTGAATCCTCCGGAAGCAAGTATTATATTATCTCCTCCAACTGCATCTACAATTCCAATACTGGTACTTGTCTCTGATCCTGCATCATATAAGATCTCACTGTCACTGATCCATTCAAATGTACCAATATCGCCTCCCTGTGCGCGCAGGTTTCTCTTATTGCTTCCGTCTGTATCCATTACATAAAGTGAAACATCGCTGCCTTCTATTGATACAAATGCTATTTTATTACCGTCAGGTGAAAATCTGGGTACGTTACAGCTTGTCATACCTTTTGTCAAAGGAGTCTCCGATCCGTTTTCAAGAATTCTTATTGTACCCTGAAGATTTGAATTAAAGGTAGCATATACAACTTGTGATCCGTCTGGTGACACATCCGGTTCAAGACTTGCTTCGTCATTTTTGCTGATCTGCTTGATATAATTGCTGGTAGTATCTTCAAGATCCATGACCTTGATCACTTTTGTGGCACCTTCAAAAGTTGAGTAATAAATTTTATTTCCATCTTCGGAAAGCACGAACATATTAGAATATCCACCGTCCGAGATCATTTGAGGTTCCGCGCCGTACTGTGCCGTATCGATGACCATTATTGATAACACTTCATCCACTTCATCATTATAAATTACCTGATCTCCGGATGGCATGAACGTTGGATAAGTCCCGTTATATAAATAAAATAAGTTGGTTGGACTAGTGGAGTTTATGTCCCTTAAAAGATAAATGTATCCCCTGTCTGTATAAAAAACCAGCTGTTTTCCGTCAGGTGACCATTGCGGGTGCATACAGTTCTCACTGATGTCTGTAAGCTGTTTTTTTTCTGATCCGTCCTCATTCATTATAAAGATCTGAATATATCCTGATTCTGTATCATTCGAACAATAAGCTATTTTTTTATCCTGCGCAAAACTGATATTTACAATTACAAAAAATAAAACTATGATATTTAATATGTTTCTCATTAACTTGGTTTTTGAAATTTTAATTTTATAATCGTTAAAAATACTTAACTATAATTTGTAATTAAAGAGATTAAATTCGGAAAAATTTATTTACTGTGATTTTTTCAGCAATCCAAAATTGCAGCTTCGGAAAGTAAAATTGATCTGTATTTTTCAGACTTTTTCCTCTTTATACTGAAGCTGATACAAACGGTAATACAAACCGCCTTCTTCGAGCAATTCCATGTGAGTTCCCATTTCCTTTACTTCACCTTTATGCATTACAATGATCTTGTCACATGTCTGAATAGTTGATAATCTGTGTGCTATAATTATAGAAGTTCTGCCTTCGATGAGAATCTGAATAGCATTTTGAATCAATATCTCAGTATTTGTGTCCACACTTGAAGTTGCTTCATCAAGTATGAGGATCTTCGGATCATAAGCAAGAGCCCTGGCAAATGAGATAAGCTGTTTTTGTCCGACCGACAGAGTAGAACCTCTTTCATTTACTTTATGACCGAGTTTATCAGGTAGTGTATTTATGAATCCGTGAAGTCCGGTATTGTTTACAGCATCATCAACTGCTTTATCTGCAATATCGGGATTATTCAGGGTAATATTGGAACGGATATCACCGGAAAAAAGAAATACATCCTGAAGTACAATTCCGATATTGTGTCTGAGTTCATCAAGACTCATATCTTTTATATCTATTCCGTCAATTGTGATCTGCCCTTTGTTAATCTCATAAAATCTCGACAGCAGATTAATGATTGTTGTCTTACCGGCGCCGGTAGCTCCGACAAATGCAACTTTCTCACCTGCATTGATCACAAAAGAAACATTCTTAAGCACATAGTCCTCATCATTATAAGCGAACCATACATTCTTAAATTCAATCCTGCCTTTGATCTCGCCGGGAGATTGTGGTTTTTCCGGATCGAAAATCTCAGGTTTCTCATCCAGCAAGGCAAAGATCCTTTCACTTGATGCCATCGCAGTCTGAAGTATATTGTATTTTTCGGAAAGATCCCTGATCGGTCTGAAGAACATTTCAGTAAACTGAATAAAGGATATCAGTACACCGACTGACACTGCATTCTGAACAACCTGTCCGCCGCCATACCATATTATCAGTCCTGCCGATACGGCTCCTATTAATTCCACTACCGGAAAAAATACGGCATAATAAAACACACTTTTCTTATTCTGTTCTGTGTGTTCCCTGTTGATAGCTTCAAAATCTTTAGTAGTTCTTTCTTCTTTTGAAAAATACTGAACGATCGTGATCCCTGTGATATGCTCCTGTATATATGAGTTTAATTTTGCTATGAGTATCCGGATCCTGCGGTATGACTCACGGACCTTTCTTCTGAAAACAGATGTACCGTAAATTAAAACAGGAAGTACCGAAAGAGTAACTATAGCTAATGTCGCATCCAGATCAAACATGAAATACAATATCCATAATATCAGAAAAATATCTCCGAACGCCGTTACAAGTCCTGAAGAAAATACTTCGAATAAAACCTCTACATCACCGGTAACTCTTGTAACGATCCTTCCTATGGGATTCCTGTCAAAAAATTTCAGATCAAGTGACATTATATGATCAAATATCTTTTTTCTCAGATCATAGATGATCTTCTGACCGATCCAGCTTGTCAGATATGTCATTATATACTGAATGATCCCCTGAACCACCAGTGTCGCAAACATTATCAGAATTATAAACTGCAGACCGGGCAGATCATGATTCATTATTTTATCATCAATGGCAATAGGTGTAAGTCGAGGACGTAATGCAGCAAGCGCTGAAATTGTGATCGTGAGGAATGTCGCGATCGCAATATACTTACCATAAGGTTTAAAAAATGCCAGCAGCCGCTTCATTATCTGCGGATCAACTTTCTTAGTTAATACCTCTTCTTCGGACTTGTTAATTTTCTGATCTGCCAATTACTATGATGAAATGATTGTAATGAATTTATGAATTATTTTAAAAATTTTTAAATAAAAATAAAAAGCATACTTTATAATCCAACCTTCCGAAGCTGGTTCGCCGCAGCAAATTGGAAAGGAGGAAATCTGCCTCTAAGGCTCAAAGTCTCAAAGGATTTTTTTTAACGTTTTTAACTTCGAGTCTTAGATCCGCCGCCGCGGATGTGAGGCGAAAAAAACCAAATCAAAAATCAAAGATCCAAAATCAAAAATCCTTTATCTCTTCATAACTAATGAGATTACCCTTCCAAAACCCTGGCTTATGAACCTGAATCTTAAAAGTGCACCATAAAAAAAATACTCCGAGCCTTAGATCCGCCGCCGCGGATGTGAGGCGAAAAAAACCAAATCAAAAATCTAAGATCCAAAATCAAAAATCCTTTATCTCTTCATAACTCATGAGATTACCCCTCCAAAACCCTGGCTTATGAACCTGAATCTTAAAAGTTCACCATAAAAAAAATACTCCGAGCCTTAGATCCGCCGCCGCGGATTTGAGGCGAAAAAAACCAAATCAAAAATCTAAGATCCAAAATCAAAAATCCTTTATCTCTTCCTCCAGCAACTGCTTGGTATAAATATCATTATAGATCCCGTCCAGAGATATCAGCTCATTATGAGTGCCTTCTTCCACTATCTTTCCATCGCTCATTACTATTATGTTGTTCGCATTCTGAATTGCCGAGATCCTGTGTGAAATAATTATACTCGTCCGTTCATTCATAATAAGTTTAAGTTCCTGCAGAATCTCTTCTTCCGTTTTCGTATCAACTGCCGAAAGCGAATCATCCATTATAAGTATCTCCGGCTTTTTATATATTGCTCTGGCTATTGAAGTACGCTGCTTCTGCCCGCCTGACAAAGTTATTCCTCTTTCACCAAGCATTGTTTTGAATTTCTCCGGAAAGAGTTCTATGTCTTTATACAAACCTGCTATCTTTGAATTAATGATCACATTATCTTCATCAATTACATCATCCGAATAAGCTATATTTCTTTCGATTGAATCAGAAAACAGAAATGATTCCTGAGGAACTATACCAATTGATTCTCTCAGAACTTTCAAAGGTATTTTCTTTATTTCCATTCCGTCAATATAAATATTTCCTTCAGTCACATCCCAGATCCTCGGGATCAGATTTATCAGAGTACTTTTACCCGAACCGGTATGACCGATTATTCCCAGTGTCGTTCCCTGTCTTATCTTCAGATTAATATTTTTCAAAGCATAGGAATTTGCCAGCGGATATCTGAAAGAAACATCCCTGAATTCTATTTCACCCTTTATATCTTCTTTTGTAATTTTATCATCTGTGTCTTTATTGTCAGCTATGTCAGGATTTGTATTGATAATATTAAGGATCCTCTGCATGGAAGGAGCAGCTCTCTGTATAAGATTTATTATCCAGCCGAATGCTATCATTGGAAATGTAAGTTGCCCTATATAAATGAGGAATGACGAAATGTTACCGACAGTCATATTGCCTTCAATGACCTGTATCCCGCCGTAGTATAATACAATTATTATTGAAAGACTTGTCAGCAAAAACATCATTGGAAACGAAAATGCCTGCACTTTTGCAAGCAGTAAATTCTTTTTCTGATAATCAAATGAAATTTTATCAAATTCTTCTGATTCATTTTTTTCTCTTACATATGATTTTATCACTCTTATCCCGGACAGGCATTCCTGAGCCTTGGTGGTAAGATCGGAAAATATTTCATTTACTCTTAATGATCTTTTGAATGTAAGTTTCCCTACCTTATAAACAAGAAATGTAATTAATGGCAATGGCAAAAGCGCCAGAAGTGTTACCGTAGAATTAATGGAAAATAATATGAACAGCGTAATGATAATTCTTGTAAAAGTCTGAAATGAATACATGATACCCGGACCGACAAAATTACGCACATTACTGATGTCATTTGTCGCATGCGCCATGATATCACCGGTCGATCGGATATTATAAAATCCTTTCGACATCTTCTGAAGATGTGCAAAAAAATCGTATCTCAGATCATTCTCAATCTCTCTAGATGTAACTATAAGTGTCTGTCTTGTCAGAAAGAGAAAAGTACCTCTTATGATCACAACACCGATTCCTGCAAGTGCATAAGCGAGAAGACTGTGCTGTAAAGTCCCTTTGGTAAGGTCATCAATTGCAGCTCCGATTATTAAAGGATAAATTGCATCCGTAGAATTTGAAAGTAAAATAAAAACGAAACCCGTTAATATTTTTGTTTTAAATTTACGTAAATAAGGAATTAATGCTTTGAGAGATTTCATTTTGATTTAGTGAACAAATATAAGTTTTTATATCTTGAATTTTGAGGAAGAAGAGAGGTACTTTTGGCTTTTGAGATTTCTTTTGCCTCAAAGGCTCTAAGACTCAAAGGCTCTGGAAAAAATTTAACAACACTACTATATCAATATAAGATTTTTCATTTTTTTCTTTTTGTTTTACATTTATTATCAGAGCCTTCGATCCGCCGCTGCGGATTTGAGGCAAAGAAAGTATATAAAGCTATTTCACATTCATTACCTTATTAAGTTCTTCTTCATTCAGATTAACAAGTCCGACCTGCGGAAGTCTTGAAAATAATAGTTTCCAGTTTTCATCTTTCGAAAATACTTCTTCAAACATCGGGATCGATTCATCCAGTTTGCCAATGTTCGCAAGTGTGACAGCATGCCAGAATTTCATCTCCAGATTATCCGGAAACATTTCTTCCGCTGCTGAATATTCTTTCATCGCCAGTTCCATGTTATTTTTTTCAACCGCGACGTCGCCGTTATTCATGTGTTCATATGCTCTGTAAACTCTGAGTAATCGCTTTAGCTCGGCGATAGGTTCAGGACTGTCATCCACTCTAAGATCAAACATTTTATCTTCCCAGGGTTTATCAGTAACTTCACCTTTTACAATCAGCAGACACGCAGACTGCTTGCCCCGGATATCACCGCCGGCATTCTGACCGGCTTCTAGCGCAGTTATAAGTCTTTCGGCAAGCGGACCGGTTGAATTTTCGAATGCTTCTGACATTGCAGGCCAGACAGTATTGTTCAGCATCATATTCGCCTGAACGGAATAATTTTCTTTGGCAATATTTCCGGCATCGGGAATACAGTTCTTACCTGTGTATGATGCAGATCTTCCTTTTGTATCAAGTATTGCCAGCTGTCTTACGTCTCTGCCTTCATCAGAAGCAATGAGTTCATCAACTGCTTCCTGCGGTGACTTACCGGCTTTAAGGAGTTCGAGTCCGCGCAATCCGAATGATGGATTCACGAAAGACTGTGTCGCTACAACTCCAACACCTGACTCTCCCCAGCTGACAATGGAGCCAACCGAAAACCAGTGTGACTGCACTGCCACACCCATCTCGCCGGTCACAGCGTCCCGGGCTACAATAGAAAAAGTGTGTGCAAACGGCTCGGAATAAAATGTCTGGGATCTTAAGTTCATAGAAGTAATTAAGATTAAGATAAAGATTAAAGTAATAAAATGTTTTTTCATAATTCGTAATATTATTTTCCATAAACTTAATTATAGTAATTGATTATTGCAATTGTGATGGCGGGTTTTAGGTCAGATGTCAGAGGTCAGAAGTCAGAGGTCAGAAGTCAGAGGTCAGAAGTCAGAGGTCAGAGGTCAGAGGTCAGAAGTCAGAAGAATCTTTATAATATTTAAGATTATTGATTGATAATAAACTCTTAGCTTTATTATAATAAAAGTCCAACTTTTTCTGTCTGACATCTGACATTTGACATTTGACATTTGACGTCTGACATTTAACGTCTGACATTTAACGTCTGACATTTGACGTCTGACAT
>JAGQWH010000050.1 GCA_020437545.1 Ignavibacteriota bacterium | reverse complement strand
AGATAGATGTTGAAATAGTTAAAAGTTAAAAGTTGAAAGTTGAAAGTTGAAAGTTGAAAGTTGAAAGTTGAAAGTTGAAAGTTGAAAGTTGATCCGCCACGGCGGATTAAAAATTGAAAAATTTTAAAAAAAGTAAATTAAAAATCTAATATCAAAAATCAAAAATCAGAATAATGTCAGAAAAAACAACAATCGAGGAACAAAAGGAAAAGCTTAAACTCATCAATGATGTTTTCAAGCTAATCAAAGAAAAAGAAGTAAAAATGATTGATCTGAGATTTACGGATCTTCCGGGTTCGTGGCAGCATCTTTCTATACCTGTCAACAAACTTTCCGAGTCAACATTTTACGAAGGCATAGGGTTTGACGGTTCTTCTATCAGAGGCTGGAAAAATATTAACGAATCCGATATGCTTGCTTTACCGGATCCATCCACTGCTAATATTGATCCGTTCATGGCGACAAAGACAATGAACATGATCTGTAATATTTATGAGCCGGAATCAAAAAACAATTATGCAAACGACCCGAGAAATATCTGCAGAAAAGCGGTTGAATATCTTCGTTCGACAGGGATTGCAGATACAGCTTTCTTCGGACCCGAAGCAGAGTTCTTTGTGCTTGATCACGTTGCATATAATATCAATGAATATTCAAGCTGGTACAGGATCGATTCAACAGAAGGATTCTGGAATACAGGCAGCGAGAAGGAAATGAATCTGGGACATAAGATCAGATTAAAAGAAGGTTACTCCCCTGTCCCGCCATCTGATTCAACAAATGATCTGAGAAGTCTGATGGTAGAAAATCTTATCAATGTCGGAATAGATGTTGAAATGCATCATCATGAAGTTGCTACCGGCGGTCAGCAGGAAATCGATTTTAAGTATTGCTCAATGCTTGACTGTGCAGACCAGCTTCAGATGTTTAAATACATTGTAAAGAATACAGCAAAGTCTGTCGGCAAGACAGCTACATTTATGCCTAAGCCAATGTTTGGTGACAACGGAAGCGGAATGCATACTCACTTAAGTTTATGGAAAGACGGTCAGCCTCTTTTTGCAGGTGACGGATATGCCGGAATGAGTGAACTCGCATTGCACTTCATAGGCGGTCTTTTGAAACATGCTCCGTCAGTACTTGCTTTCACAAATCCGACTACAAACTCTTACAAGCGGCTTGTTCCCGGATACGAAGCTCCTGTCAATCTTGCTTATTCAAAGAGCAACAGAAGCGCAGCTATCAGGATACCAATGTACTCTGATAATCCAAAAGCAAAAAGAATTGAATTCAGATGTCCGGACGGAACAGCTAATCCGTATCTTGCTTTTTCAGCTATACTGCTCGCCGGTCTTGATGGTATAATAAATAAAATCAATCCGGGTGATCCTCTTGAAAGAGATATTTACCATATGGACGCAAAAGAATTAAAAAAGCTTGGTCACGCTCCTGAAGACCTTACTGTTGCATTGCATAATCTTGAACATGATAATGAATATCTGAAACAGGGCGGAGTATTTACTGATAATCTGATCGAAACATGGATAGATTATAAAATGAAAAATGAGGTCAAGGAAGTTCAGCTAAGACCTCATCCGTATGAGTTTCATCTGTATTACGAAGTGTAATAGTATAATTCTAAGATTGTATTAAACTAAAACTTCCGGAGATATTATTACTTCTCCGGAAGTTTTTTATTTTTCCTTTCCTTAAAAACTGATAAATTTCTTTTCCTTGAAAGATATCAGTAATGGATCTTGTCTTCTTTTTCTTTCCATTCAAAAAATACTTTCTTTGCTTCTTCATTCATAAACCTGATCATAGGAATATTCCTGTCTTCCAGTGCTTTTGAAACTTCGTTATAAATAATGTCATCATCAAAATTGATCTCAGCCGCATCCTTTCTTGAATTGGCATAATAGATCTTCTCTATTCTCGCCCAGTGAACAGCTGAAAGACACATCGGACACGGTTCGCAGCTGGTATATATAACACAACCTTCAAGTGAAAATGTGTTAAGAGTTTTGCAGGCAGCTCTTATTGCTTCAATCTCCGCATGAGCAGTAGGATCATTTGCAGATGTTACTTTATTCGACTCAGCCGAAATGATCTTTCCGTCTTTTGCAACAACTGCTCCAAAAGGACCCCCTTTTCCGTCAGCAAGATTCTGCCTCGAAAGTTTAATAGCTTCAAGCATACATTCCTTATCAAATTCTGTCATGTTTTTAGTTTTATGTTAAATTGGAAATAAATTTTTTAATTTTTAGTATTGGGTTTTGTGTATTGAGTATTGAGTATTGAGTATTGAGTAAAATTAAATTTCCGCTCTTATAAATAACTCACTCTATACACTCCACACACTCCAAACACTCTACTCACTCTACACACTCTACTCACTCCACACACTCCACACACTCCACACACTCCACACACTCCACACACTCCACACACTCCACACACTCTACACACTCCACACACTCTACTCACTCTACACACTCTACACACTCTATACACTCCACACACTCCAAACACTCTACTCACTCTACACACTCTACTCACTCCACACACTCTACACACTCCACACACTCCACACACTCCACACACTCCAAACACTCCAAACACTCTACCCTAATCTGCTATGGATATTTAATTCTGAGTTGTATATTTTACATTAGCAAAACAAAAACCCTCGTAAGATTTCATTCGTATAGAATTTATAATCAAATCACTGTGTTATCGAAAGCAATCAGGATTCAATAAAATCAATTAATTCAATTAATTCAATTAAATAAGTATTCTTTAATCTTATTTAAATATAAGCTCCGGAATTATGAATAAAAAATTTCGACTTTTAACGACCTTCATTTTAGTTTTAATAATCACGATTTTTTACACAGGGGAATCACAATCCCAGTTTGTTAATTTCGGCAGAAACAAAGTACAGTATTCGGATTTTGACTGGAACATACTTCAGACCGAACATTTTCAGATATATTATTATAAGGAAGAAAAAGAACTGGCTGAAATAGGAGCCTATTATGCTGAGGAGAGTTACCGTGAACATCAGCAGCAATTCAATCATTCCCTCATAGATACCGTTCCGATGATTTTCTACGCATCACCATTACATTTCAAACAGACCAATACTACAGCAGGATTCATTCCTGACGGAGTCGGAGGATTTTTTGAATTCATTAAGGGAAGAGTTGTAATTCCATTCGAAGGTTCGCTTTCACAATTCAGACATGTCATAAAACACGAACTTGTCCATGTATTCATGACAAGCAAGATCAACAACATTCAGGTAACACACAGAGGTTCGCAGGGAGCATCACCCCCGCTATGGTTCACGGAAGGACTTGCGGAATTCTGGTCAACCGAATGGGATACACAGGCTGACATGGTGCTTAAGGATGCAGTGCTTACAGGATATCTTCCCGGACTTTCCAACTGGGAAAGAATTTACGGAACGTTCCTTATGTATAAATTTGGTCAGAGGGTATGTGAATATATCGCCGCTAATTTCGGTGAAGACAAAGTGCTTCAGCTAATGGAAAACTTCTGGAAAGACGAGAGTTTCTCAAATGTAATGGAAATGACCATTGGTCTGGACTATGCTGCATTCGATAAACATTTTCTTTACTCACTGGAAAAGGAATATTATCCCGAATTAAAAGATCTTGACAATCCTTCACAGGTCACACAGAGTATTCAGACAGGTTCTTTTGCGCATAAGCCGACTTACTATAACGGAAACGGTAAAAAAGAAATTTTCTATATCGGAAACAAGACCGGTTTCACAAGCATTTATAAGATCAATATGAGAAAGCGTGATGATCCTGAACTGATCATTGAAGGAGAATCAAGCGATGAATTTGAACAGTTTCATTTCTTCAGAACAGGTATGGATGTCTCAAAATCCGGGCTTCTTATTTTCATAACACAACAGGGAAATCAGGATGCTCTCCATGTGTATAATGTAAATACCAATGAGATTGTTACGGATTATTCATTCAAGGATATTGTAAGCATAGGTTCGCCTTCATGGAGCTCTGACAATAAGAAAATAGTATTTCCTGCGTCTGATTTTGGAGGTAAAAATGATCTTTATATTCTTGATGTAACTACCAACGAACTCCGGCGGCTTACAAATGATTATTACGATGACAGGGATCCGGACTTTTCCCCTGACGGAAGTTATATAGTCTTTTCTTCTGACAGGACATCATACGGTAACGAAAAAAGTTATAACCTGTTCCTGTATGAAGTGGAATCCGGCAATATGGATTATCTCACTCTGGGAAAACAGATCGACTATGCTCCGAATTTTTCTGAAGACGGAAAGAAGATCGTGTTTACATCAAATGCTACGGGAGAACAGAATATATGGATGATGGAATTTGAGAATGCCATAACTGCTGACACCAAAAAATCCGGTGTAAATTCTTCTGATATAGAAGGCAAGATCAATTACAATGATCTTAAAATGAAACAGATAACGAATTTCATTACGGCTGCATATGATCCGAAATGGGCAGGCAAGGACAGGATCGTATTTTCTACATTCGAAAAAGGTTCGATCAATATAAGGATGCTCAGACAAATTCAGGAAAGATATGACAGCAGCGCGATTGTCAATATTATAGATCTGAAAGATAAAGGACAAAACTGGACTGCAAACACTATTAAAAGTGTTCCGAAGAAAAATTCACTTACTTATAAAAAAGAGTTCTCACTTGATATTGCAACTACTGCGCTTACCGTTGATCCTGTTTTCGGAGCCAATACGGGTGGTATTATATCTCTGAGCGATCTGCTTGGAAATGAAAAGTATTACTTTCTCGTTTACAATAATTCAAATACAGACGAAGAATTCTGGAAGAGTTTTAATATTGCAATTTCAAAGATCTCAAATGAGAAACGTATGAATTACGCATACGGTATCTATCATCTTTCGGGAAGGCGGTATGACCTTTCGGAAATAAATGCATCTTATTATGAACGGCTTTACGGAGGATATCTTAGTCTGTCTTATCCACTTTCATTTTTCAGACGAATAGATTTCACAACCAGTCTCGCACAGTCGATCAGAAGCTCTGATTTTACAAACAGCAGCCGTTCGCTTCTTCTTACAAATCTCATAAGTTATGTCAGAGACAATACTCTATGGGCATACACAGGTCCGCTTGACGGTGAAAGATTAAATCTCACGCTCGGATATACTACTGATATTGTGAATTCCAATTTTAATTTCTATTCAGTCTATTTTGATTACAGGAAATATTTCCGTGTTGCCACGCCTTCTACTATAGCTCTCCGGGGTCAGGTTTTTGTCAACGAAGGAAAAGGCGCCAGAAGATTTTATATGGGCGGCAGCTGGTCTCTCAGAGGATGGCCGCTTAACTCGATCAGGGGCAGCAAAATGTGGCAGGCAAATGCTGAATTCCGATTTCCGCTGCTTAATATTGTAGCATTAAGATTCCCTCTTGGTATTGGACTCGATTTCCCGGGAATCAGAGGCGCAGTTTTCTTTGATGTCGGTAAAACCTGGGATAATAATTATGAAGACCGAATCACTTACGGTGATTTCGGTGTTGGCATAAGATTTAACGCTCTCGGATTTGTAGTTTTAAGATACGATATCGGAAAAAGAATTGAAGAAGATTTTACTCAGATTCAGGGTAATTGGTTTCAGCAGTTTTATTTCGGATTTGATTTTTAAAAAAATTATTTTCCTTTTTACTTAATATTTGAAAAAATAGTAACTTGAATATTGCATTATAAATAGTTTTTTTTGACAAAAAATTATACTTAAAAAATCAGGATAATTCATAGATCTCAACCCAAACAGATCTGAATTTCATGTTAAATTCTGATTTTATAAACCCGGAACACCCACCGTTTTAATTTAATAAATTAATAAAAAACTTATAATTTTATTTTACAAAACTAAATATAAAAAACAAAAATCATATAAATGAAAATTAAATTACTCGCACTGTTCTTGTTTTTCTTTGCAATTGATCTCAATGCAAAGATCATTTATGTACAGCCTTTACAAAATGCCAAATATGTAAATACTGACAATAATATCATAATAGGCTTTGATGATGTTATAAGAAGTACTGACCTGAATTCTCTGATCACGGTTACCGGTTCGAAAAGCGGGAATCATTCAGGGAAGATAATTATAACTGAAGATGGAAAAAAACTTATCTTTACACCAAACAACCCGTTTGCTTTGGATGAAAGTGTAGAGGTCAGTTTAAATCAGCTTAAAACCTCAACAATATCAAGTAACAATCTTAAATATACATTTCAAACTCAGACAAGAAAGATCAGACCTGATTATGATAAGATCATGTCAGGGGAAATGGGATCGGATAATTTCAGTAAATTAAAGTTTTCAGGTGACTATGCAATTTTACCAGCACTTTCGGTTACTGTTAACAATAATCCATCACCGGGAAATTTGTTTATTAATAACTATCCTACACAGGGCTATCCTACACATATCCGAATCGTACAGAATAACGGATCAACAGTTTACTCAAGAGAAATATCTCAGCCGACTACTGATTTTAACAGACAGCCAAACGGGTTATATGTTTATTTCAGAGTTCAGGGTCCGAATTTTACAGACCCGGGAATTTATTATGCTGAAGATTCAGGATACAATTTAGTTGATAGTTTTTATTGCGGAAATGGTTATTCTACAGACGGTCACGATCTCAGATTATTAAATAACGGTCATGCTCTTTTGATGAGCTATGATCCTCAGCCTGTAGATATGAGCACAGTTGTAGCCGGTGGAAATCCGAATGCAATTGTTTACGGACTTATCATTCAGGAAATAGACGAAAATAAGAATGTAGTATTCCAGTGGAGAAGCTGGGATTATTTTAACATTACGGATGCAATTTATGAGGATCTGACCGCTGCATTTGTTGATTATGCTCATGGTAATGCTGTAGAGCTTGATAATGACGGAAATCTGCTGATCTCTTCAAGACACCTGAATGAGATCACAAAGATCAACAGAGCTACCGGAGATATTATCTGGCGTATGGGTGGAGTCAACAATGAGTTCACATTTACAAACGATTCTATTCCTTACCATTATCAGCATGACATCAGGAGAATTGCAAACGGAAATGTAACTTTATATGACAACGGTAACTTCCGGACCCCTTCTTATTCGAGAGCTCTTGAATATAGTCTTGACGAAATCAATAAAACCGCAACAAAAGTCTGGGAATACAGAAACTCCCCTGATGTATTTGGACCTTTCATGGGATCGGTTCAGAGACTTAAAAATGGAAATACTCTTATTGGCTGGGGAGGCGCAAACACAACTCTGACTGAAGTAACACCGGCAGGCAGCAAAGCCCTTGAAATGAGTTACCCTGCAGGCGTTTGGTCTTACCGCGCATTCAGAGATGAAGCGAATCTTACTTTAAATATGAAAATTGCTATCGAAGGATTTTACAATCAGGTTTCAAACAGGCTGAATATGAATGATACCGTAAAAGCTTATATCAGAAGTTCTGTTTCACCTTACGGAATTATTGATTCAGCGAGATCAGTTGTGGATTCGGTAAACTTTAACGGAAATTTCAGATTTTACAATGTACCAACAGGAGTTTATTACATTTCTGTCAAACACAGAAACGGTCTTGAAACATGGAGCAAAGCAGGCGGAGAGTCATTTACGATGAATGGTGTTTATATGTATGACCTTACAAGCTCAGCAGCTCAGGCTTACGGCAGTAACCTTACTCAGGTAGGATCAAAGTATTGCATATACAGCGGAGATGTAAATCAGGACAATAACATTGAATTATCCGACATTATTGCAATTTCAAATGATATACTTGCTTTTGCAACTGGATATGAGAATACAGATGTAAATGGTGACAGAATAGTTGATACGTTTGATCAGTTAATTGCTTACAATAATGCAATAAATATAGTTACCGTTATAAAGCCTTAACGCAATTTCGATTACAATATTTATAAAAATTAACCGGCAGTCAGAATGTGGCTGCCGGTTTTTTTGTAAAAATTACTTTGCCTCAAAGGCTCGAAGACTAAAAGTAATTGTTTTAATCAAATTCTTACTTACTTTCTAAAATTAGTTTTTTATTTCTCTGATCAGATTCATAGTTAATTTTTACAGAATAAATTGAAAAACATTTATTCTTTTCACCAAACTATTTTTACACCAGCGAATTACTGTTATTAAAAAGCAGATCCATCACCTTACCTGCAACATGGTCGGCAAGATCGTTAAAATTTGACGGAGAGTATTCGAAACTCGGCATTGCAGGAACTATCATTCCCCCGCCATCCATTATCTTAAGCATATTCTTTAAATGGATCTTGTTCAAAGGAGTTTCTCTCGGAACTATAATCAGAGGTCTTGAATATGACATTGCGTAATCCGCAGATTTTTCCATCAGGGTCTTAGCTTCGCCGTTTGCAATTCCGGCAAGTATTCCCATAGAGCATGGCACGACTATCATACCCGAGCATACATATTTGTTTGTGAATATTTCGGATTTAAGATCAAGATTGTTGTGAAATGTAATGGTAGATTTCTGAATAAGTATTTCCGGAAAGAGAGCGGTAATGTTTGTTTTTTTCAGATCCACACCGCATTCCTTAAAAAAGGTATATTCTGCATACTCTGAAAGTATAAGATCAACATTAAAATCATTAATCAAAAGAGCTCTGAGCATCCGTAATCCGTAGATCGAACCGCTTGTACCTGTCATTGCAAGAATTACGTTTTTACCTTCTCCGCTGAATGTTTTTATAAGCGGTGAAGTCTCAGTCTGAATCAATCCTGAAGTTCTTTGTTTTGCCATTTTATTTAGAGTTTTTAATTTCTGTTTAACAGAAGTGAAATAGATATAAAGATCATTACTGCAATTATTACAAATATAATATTTTGAAAGACAAAAATCTGAATTAAAAACAGGGCTAATCCGAGAAACATTGAAAAAAATACTTCAAAGAATTTAGATGCGGAATTGAATTTTGTACTCTCAAGAGTGAACGGATAAGTCTTATCAAATAAAAGTATAATAGAATTTATAAGATATATTCCGGAAGAAATAAAGATCATATTATAAAATACCTCAGCAAAATCTGCTTTGAGACTAAGTAAAATTGTAATTATAACGATCACAGGAAACAGGACAGCAGTATAAATAAATTTACTGACTCCCTTATTAATATATCTCACCTCTGTGACCGGCATGGAATCATATATCCATTCGGTGTCGGATGAATTTTCATCCAGAATCTTTGTTCCTGAAACTAGCAGCCGGGAGCACATCACAAGTACAAATGTTATAGACGGGCTTATTATGAGCATGGGGGTATTTAAGAAAGAACTGCTCTCAGGATCTGTCTTTAAAAAGAGTAGTTGCGGCGCATCCGTTAAAAGCCCAATTATTACAAACATAAGAGGCATAACAATAAGCGGCATATATTTCACTACAAGAAAACGTGAATTTTGCAGCATGTTTTTTACCAGATAAAAAGATGCCGTTTCATAATGATTTCTGAGAATGAACTTATTAATAATTAATTCCAGCTTTGGAAGGATCAGTTCAGATAATTTTCCTCTCTCTTTCTGTGATTTATCTTTACCCGAACTCAATTCCTTTACATGCTCATTAATGATGGAGTAATTTCCGGCAATAATGTAATAAACAGTATAAAGAACTCCCGCTGACATAAGAAAAGCACCAATAAAAAATAAAATGTTCTCAGTTGAAGTTGCAAATATTGTCTGCGGCAGGTATTTTACAACATCATTTTCAAGTATATTCAGTTTTACAAACGACTTCCCGGATCTTGAGCTGGCTTTGGAAGAAAGAGTAGATGAATAAAAAATAAAAATAAAAAAACAAAGCTGAAGAATATTAAGAATAATGGTCGCGCGTTTCTTAAAATATCTTAAAGCTATCACATATATGAGTATCAGTAGCCCCGAGGCGAAATAACAAAAAAGTATGTCTGATAAAAGAAAAATAACGGTCTTGTAAATACTTTCGCTGATCAGATAATAAAATACAAGCTGCGGTATAGCGGTAGTAAGTATGAAAAAAAGCAGATAAAGTAATGTAGAATAGAACTTTGCTTTAAATATGTCTCCGGATTTAATTGGAAGTGTTTCAAGATATGCCGAAGTCCGAGATGCCAGTACAAGATTTTCAAAATCAGTTAAAACTATAAGTGCAAGCAGAAACAGATTGGAAGTATAAGCAAGAATGATAAAGCTCTTTTCATCGAAAGTAGCATAATAATTATATGATAAAATAGTATTGGCAAAAAGAAAAGAAAGCAATACACCTGTGAGCTTCTTCTTAGCTGAGTTTTCCTTATCCCTGTAATCGGTTTTCTGAAACAGGGAAAACAATGTTTTTATATTACTGTTCAATTATAATCCGGTTAATACTTTTAATATATTTATTTTCCGTTTCCCTTTTGCTTTTTCAATTCTCTTAATCTCGCTTTGTATTCTAAAATTGCATTCTTATGCTGTTCATAGTTTTCCGTAAACTTATGACCGCCTTCACCTGTCGCCACAAAAAAAATATAGTTATGATCTTCGGGATTTACTGCTGCTTCGATTGATGACATCCCCGGATTATTGATCGGTCCGGGAGGAAGACCTTTGTTTAAATATGTATTATAAGGAGATTTTATTTTAAGATCCGAGAAGAGCAGCCGGTTTTTCGGACCGTCAGGAAGAATGTACTGAACTGTCGGATCCGCTTCCAGCTTCATTCCCTTGTTTAATCTGTTTATATAAACGCCGGCTATTGTCGGCTTTTCGGAAATCAGTTTGGTCTCACCCTCTATGATAGAAGCGAGAGTAATGGTTTCAAGTATGCTAAATTTTCTAAGATTCATTTTTGAGATCAGCTCTTCATTGTCCATAACATTTTTTCTGAATTCATTGAATAGAACATTTACAAGCTGTTTTGCACTGATCTTAGGTGAAAGGTAATATGTATCCGGAAACAAGAATCCTTCAAGGTTTTTAACTTTATCTTTCAGACCCAGAATGTCTATCAGAGAATCATTTGAGGCTTCTGAAATAAATTCTTTATCCGAAAGCGAGAATTTTGTAGCAGCAAGTCTGGATATTTGTTTTAGATTAAATCCTTCAGGCACTGTGAATTTTACCAGCTGATTGAGATTTTTATCCGTTAGCAATGATATAAGTTCGGAATTATTCATACCGTTAATGAATAAATATGTATTGGCGATGATCTGATTTTCCTTGCCGGATAGTTTTACTGCAAGTTTGAACAGGAATGAATTAGCTATTACATCTTCCTGCTTAAGTTTCGAAACGATCTCATCAAGATTTTTTCCCTTTTCTACTACGAAGGTCTTCTCAATTTCACCTTCCCAGAAAAAACGGGAATAAAAAAGCTGATGGTAAATAAATACTATCAGCAGAATATTGAGCGGAATTAAAAATTTATAATATTTTTTTGCGTTATCTAACGGCATCCGGAACCTGAGTTCATTGTGGTTTATATTTAACCTGAATTAACAGATCTGAGCATTTTAATAAAATTTGAATTTAATGACTTCGCCTGAAGCAGCGAGGTTTACAAATTGAATTTTTAATTATCTACCCGCAAATGCAGACAGGCAATTAAAAAAATTAAAATTATTTATTTAAAAGTTCTTCCTGCTGAGCAGCATTTATTTTCTCCTGTAACTGTTCAATGTTAGCCAGTGCATTCTTGTTTTTCGGATCAAGTTCGAGTACCTTATTTAACTGCATCATAGCTTCTTCATACCTGCCTTTGTTTTTAAGAAAAATACCATAATACAAATGAGCATCTTTATAATCAGGATAAAGTTCAATGGCTTTAAGCATATTTTTTTCATAGTTGGCATCATCATTGTTCAGAGAGCAGGCATATGCTCTGAGATAATATGCAAATGAAGAATTTGGTTCGATCTGCTGTACCCTGTCGAGAATATAAAACATCTGCTGTGCAGCTTTCTGATTAGCAAGAGTCTGGGCATTCATCAGCAAACCATTAGCCTCTCTGGAAAGAATATGAGTTTTGCCCGGTATATAATCATAGACATCCATTACTTCAGGCGGATAATCATTAGCAGTAGTAAACAAAGGAGTTTGGTTTGATACTCTGTACCATTCTCTTAAAAATGCAAGGTATGTAACTTTGTTATCATTCAGATATTTTGTCATATAATCAACATAGTTAGCGTCATTGATCTTGTTGATCAGTTCGGGTGTGACAAGACCGGCGACGTCAACAATCTTCCTTCCAGAATAAAAACCGATAGCACCTACATCATGAGTAGCTATGACATCACCTTCTTTGGTATTTTTCTGAAGATATTTTGCAGCCATTACCTGTCTGTCATAAATATACTTGCATTGCGCTGCATACAATTCCTTGGTTTCATCATAGATCTTTATTCCCATGAAAAAAATTATTCCAAACCATATATAAAAAATGCTTTTTGAGAACAGAGCATTGTTGGTATATTTATTCACCAGAAATGCAAAATCCCTGAAACCAATTGACGCAACAAGTATAAAAAACGGAATTATCGGCATCATGTATCTACCGAATCTGTGAGCATAAGGAAGTTTTAACCAGTATATAAATACAAGCGCAAGAATAAAGACTATATAAATTGTATTCTGATTATATGTTTTTTTGTAACTGTCATATATAAGTTTTGCAACTGCCAGTAAAAATCCTATCATCAAAACATAATAAGATTTATACTTGAAATATTCCCAGACTTCAGTGGATAAAAAAGCGGAACGGCTTCTGAACTCAGGTGAATAGTATGCCAGTTTTGCATTGTATGTATTTGGAAGCAGAGATCCGGACAGATATAGATTCATTATAAAATACAAACCGATTATACCCCCGAAAATCACAGCTATTTTTTTAAGATCGGTCTTTGTAAACAATAACAGATTTATCTGATTTTTTGAAAAGACCGTTATAAGAAAATAATCAACAATTATTGCAAAAATAAAAGCTACACCGTCTGGCCGGGTCCATAATATCAAGCCCAGCATAACTGCAAAAGGAATAGCGCTTCGCTTACGGTAAAAATACGCGCACAGTATAAGTATCAGAACAAACATGGTTGTTTCCATACCTGAAACTGCTATGAAATTCATCCATTTATCTATGATAAAAACAGTTGTACAAAGAAGAGCAAAAATCACCTGATTATCAAACTCAATGTTTGATAATTTATAAAAGGCAAACGAAGCTATAGCGAAGAATGAAATCCCTAAAAAATAACTTATATACATTTCATTACTGCTGAAGAAAAACATAGCAGATAATATAAATGTATATAAAGGGGAAGTTGATCCCGCCGTAACCATCTGATCCTGGAAATATGAAAAACTGAAATATTCAAAAAGATTTTTTGCAAATGTAAGATGGATCCACGGATCATCAAGCGGAAAGCTGGGATACCTGTTTGTTTTTAATGCATACAATAAAAAATTCAAAGAAAAAAGAACTGGAAGTATAATTACAATAGCATAGAAAACTATTCTTACAATTTTTTTTGGTCTGAAACTGTCTTCGAAATTATATTTAGAAGATTCCTCCCTGTTAGTTCTCTTCTTTTTTACCGGAATTTTTATTTTTTTCATACGTGCAAAATAAAGATTTAACCACGCAAATTCAATTTTAAAGAATTTAACCATTTGGTATTAGGTATTGGGTATTGGGTATTGAGAAATTCTGAATAAGATTTAAGGGGATAATAATTTCAAACAAACTGGATACTTATGATAAATTATGCCTTCAGGTTATGATTATGCTTTTTAAAGTAAAATTATGAAATTATAATTTATAACTTGATAATTTTTAATATATATAATAGTTTTGTCTGCATCAAATAACACACCTTAAGACTTCTAAGGAAATTATTTAAATCTATTATATCATATATCTCTGTTTATCTAATTGAAATCATCATTTTATAAATTTATACATTTGTTAAATCAAACTAATTAAAAAGTTACCCTCAGCTGTTATCCCATCACGAAAGGAAAATAACATGGATACAAAGACCACCAACAACAAATCGGCTTCATTTTCTGATTCTAAAAATGTTACCGATCTTAAATCCCGTAAAGTATCAGAGCTTATAGAAATAGCCAAAGAGCTTAAGGTCTCAGGTTACAGTGATCTTAAGAAGCAGGAACTGATTTTCAAGATAATCGAAGCTCAGACTAAAAAAGACGGATTTGCATTTGCAGTAGGCGTTCTGGAAGTTCTTCCCGACGGATACGGCTTCCTCAGATCAGTGGATTATAATTATCTGCCATCACCGGACGACATTTATGTTTCTCCATCTCAGATCAAAAAGTTTTTATTAAGAACCGGAGATACCGTCAGCGGTCAGGTAAGACCGCCGAAAGAAGGGGAAAGATTTTTTGCATTATTAAAAGTCGAAGCGGTTAATTTTGAAAACCCGGATACCATCAGGGACAGAATTTTATTTGATAATCTCACTCCTCTTTACGCTGATGAAAAAATAAATCTTGAAACTGCGCCCGGTGAATATTCCATGAGAGTAATGGATATGTTTACCCCGATTGGAAAAGGACAGAGAGGACTTATTGTGTCACCTCCAAAAAGCGGTAAGACGATTTTATTGCAGACACTCGCAAACAGTATTACAAGAAATCATCCTGAAGTTCACCTTATAGTACTTCTCATAGACGAAAGACCTGAAGAAGTTACAGACATGGAAAGAAATGTGAAAGCGGAGGTCATTAGTTCGACTTTCGATGAACCGCCTGAGAGACACGTTCAGGTTTCCGAGATCGTTCTTCAGAAAGCCAAAAGACTCATCGAAGCAAAAAAAGACGTTGTGATCCTGCTTGACAGTATAACCCGTCTTGCCAGAGCTCATAACACGGTAATTCCGCACAGCGGAAAGATCCTTTCAGGTGGTGTTGATGCTAATGCATTACATAAGCCAAAGAGATTCTTCGGTGCCGCGAGAAACATAGATGAAGGCGGAAGTCTGACCATTATTGCTACTGCTCTGATAGAAACAGGCAGCAGAATGGATGAAGTTATTTTTGAAGAGTTTAAAGGAACAGGTAACATGGAGATCGTTCTTGACAGAAGAATTTCTGACAGAAGAGTATTCCCTGCAATTGACCTTAACAAATCCGGAACAAGGAAAGAAGAATTATTGCTTACAAGCGAAACTCTTAACAGAGTATGGCTTTTAAGAAAACTTCTCTCGGACTATAATCCGATTGAAGCAATGGAGTTTTTACTCGGAAAACTAAAGGGTACAAAATCCAACAAAGAGTTTTTAGCATCCATGAATTCTTAAAGTATAATCGAACATTCAAAAGCTTGTATGAAAAAAGTTATACTTATTAATTCAGTTTCGGAAGATGTCAGAATAGCAATTACCGAAGACGGTAAACTCGCGGAATTTTTTCTTGATACTCCCGACAAGGAAAGAAATGTCGGTGATATCTATCTTGGAAAGATCGGAAAAGTTATTCCCGGAATCAGAGCAGCATTTATAGATCTTGGATTTCAGCAGGATGCGTTTCTTCATTTTTCTGACATAGGAAGTTCGCTTGACGAATATGCTTCAATAATAGGAGATGATTCAGACATAGAAGAAGATGATGAAGATGATGAGGAAGAAACAACCCAGCCAAATTACAACAGAGGAAATAATAAAAATCCGAATCTCGAAAGAGGACAGGATATAATTGTTCAGATCACAAAAGAGCCTGTAGGCAACAAGGGTTTCAGAGTTACTTCAAAAGTTTCAATTCCCGGAAGATATCTTGTGCTGATCCCGTTCGAAAAGAAGATCGGATTATCCAAGAAGATCTATAATCCAAAAGAAAAACGAAGACTGAGAAATATTGTAAAATCCACTTTACCAAAGGGATTTGGCATTATTATCAGGACAGTAGCAGCAGGTCAGGATGAAAATCTTATTCTTGATGATCTCAATACTCTGATCAAGACATGGAATGAAATTCAGTCAAAATTAAAGACATCAAAATCACCTCTTATACTTCATAAAGATGTATCTACAACGTCATCAGTTGTCAGAGATCTCTTTAAAGAAGATATTTCCAAAGTAATTATTGATTCAAAAAAAATATATAAGGATATAAAGTCTTATGTGGATGATACCTCTCCGGAGTTTTCGGATAAGATAGAATTGTTCACTTCCGATCAGCCTTTATTTGATGTATTCAATATTGAAAAACAGATCGAAGAATCCCTGCAGAGAAAAGTATGGCTGAAAAACGGCGGTTACATTATCATAGAGCCGACTGAAGCCATGACGGTAGTGGATGTGAACAGCGGTAAATACGCAAAGCACAGGGATCAGGAAGTTAACTCGCTTAATACAAATCTTGAATCTGCAAAAGAAATTGTCAGACAGATCCGGCTACGGGACATAGGAGGTATTATTGTAATTGATTTTATAGATCTCTATGATGACAAGAACAGGAAACGTCTGTATGAGGAAGTAAAAAAAGAATTCAAGAATGACAGAGCCAAATCTACAATTTTACCTGTCAGTGAATTTGGTCTAGTAGAAATAACACGCCAGAGAGTTCGTCAGAATATCATTCACACAGTTTCAGATCTGTGCCCTATGTGCAGAGGAACCGGTCATGTTCAGTCAAAGTCAACTTTTATGAACAGGATGGAAAGATGGATCCAAAGATATAAAGGCGGAAATAACGGAATGAGCATTTCCATTCAGGTAAATCCGTTTATAAGAAATTACCTCACAGAAGGATTCATAAGTAAACTAAACAAGATAAGACTGAAGAATTTCTTATTCATCAAGCTTGAAGAAGATGAATCACTGGCTCTGGATGAATTCAAAGTATATTCAAAAAAACATGATAAGTTTATTACAGAAGAATTTGATCAGTAGTTTTTATTGATTCGTACAAACAACTTATTTCTTTTCAGAAATTTCTTTAAGTAATTCCCAAGAATACAATCCCGTATTGTGTTTGTCTTTCCACGTTATGTTAATTGCATAATTTCCAACCGGCTCGATCTTCTCGATCTCATAAAACCCCGGAGCTTTAAAAGGTGATTTTATCGGTATATATGAACTGAAGATCACTGTCTCACCTTTGCAATGAACACAGGGACATTCATCTCTCAGCTTTTCCATACTTACTTCATAAACTTCGCCATCCGGCCAAATTGTCTCAAGAGTATTATTTTCTGTTTTTTTTATCTTTTTTGGAGGTTGCATTTTTTTAAGTATTAGGTATTAAGTATTGAGTATTGATCCGCCGTGGCGGGCAGATTATAAGTAAAAATAAATTAGTCTTTTTCAAACATATTTTTAATTTGTAATTTTCTTTTCTTCAAGTGCTACCCTGCCTTTTAATATGAAATTTTGTTTTTTCTCTTTTACTCTGTAATAAATCAGTAATGCATTTGCAAACAGCATTATTCCGGAAATCAGGAAAATATATTTTAGCTGGAATTCATATAAAAGTAAAGTACACAACAACGGTCCAACAAGATTTCCGAATAATGTAAAACTGGAAGCGATCCCCATTACGCCACTCTTTCTTTCATCGGAAATATTCTTATTTATATAAGCATAGATCATCGGGATTATACCTCCTACGCAAAGTCCGAGAAAAGCTCTTACAGGAAACAGTAAATACGGATTAAGGATAAATGTATGTATGCAGTATGCTATTCCGGAACCGCATATAGCAACAATTATATTTTTTTTAAAACTTTTTGTGTCGCTTCGTCTTCCCCACCAGGGTGAAGAGATAACGCTGAAGATCCCCAGCGTACCGAATATTGCTCCTGTCAATGTAGAGATATATTCACTTCCCTTGGTAATGGATTCAACAAACAATGCAAACACCGGCTGCGCAATGGTTAGTGAGATCTGAAGAAAAGTTATTGAAATCAATGCAATCGTGATCTCGGGCAATGAGAACACATATTTATAATTTTCTATTACCGAAAAAACTCTTTTTGAAATCTGCTTCTGAGGCTCCTTTACATTTATCAGTACAAGTAATCCGCTGACCATGCACATACCTGAAGTAATAAAGAAAACAGTTTTGTATGAAGACATATCAGCAATAACACCTCCGATCAACGGACCGATTACTGTTCCGGATGAGATAGATGTCTGTAAAACGCCTATAGCATATCCTGATTTTTCCCTGGGAGTTCCTGAAGAAACGAGCGCAAGTGATGATGCAATAAAACCGCTGATCCCACCCTGTACCATCCGGAATATGAATAACTGGACTACGTTTGCTGAAAAACCTATAAGTAACTGTGACACCGCAAGTCCGAATATCGCTCTGAGCACCATGGTTTTCTTCCCGAATCTGTCTCCGAGCATTCCCCATACCGGAGTCAGAAGAAATGATAATATAAAAGGACCACTGAATATTATTCCGCTCCAGTGCTCGAGTTCGTCGGGGTTTGTGACACCAAGCTCACGGATATAAAACGGAAGAAAAGGAATTACCATACTCATACCTACCATTGCAACAAACTGTGCTATCCATATGCTGTATAAGTTTTTTTTCCAGGCTTCCAAGTGAAAAAGTATTAGGTATTAGGTATTAAGTAATAGGTATTGCGTTTTGTGTATTGTGTATTCTGTATTGTGTATTCTGTATTGTGTATTGTGTATTGCGTATTGCGTATTGCGTATTGCGTATTGTGTATTGTGTATTGCGTATTGCGTATTGTGTATTGTGTAGTAAACATTTAAAATTCGTCTTACATCTGACGTCTCACGTCTGACATCTGACGTCTCACGTCTCACGTTTTCAATTCCCCATTTTCTTCAACTCTATCATATACTTCTCAATAAGTGCTTCATAGTCATCCGTAAATCCTTCTTTCTGAAGTTTTAAGAAATCTTCTTTTAAGGCATTTACAGGATTTGGACCCTGGATCACAATTTCAGGTGGAGTTGTCCTTGTCATATTTTCACCCGGTCTTGATTCGCGTTTTGGTTCGAAATCCTTTTCTCTCTGAGAAAGCTGAGCATCCAACATTCTTGAGAGTATTCTGTTTTGTTTTTCTACCAGCTTATCATCATATTTGTTTTCTTCCATCTGCTTTACAATTTCTTCCATTTCTTTTTTTACCTGGTCAAGATCCCCGAGAACTTTCTCGCCGCTTCTCTCCTGTTCCTTTTTCAATTCCTCGTTTAACTGTTCCATCGATTTTTTGATCGCTTCCTGTTCTAGTGCAAGTCTCTGCATTTCCTGTTTCTGATTATCAGACAGGTCATTCGGACTGTTTCCTTTTCCGTTATTTCCTTTCTGACCATTTTCTCCTGTCTGCCCCATCTGACCCATTTTACCTGTTTTCCCGTTAAGTCCCATCTGCTGAGCAATGATCTCACCTAGCCGCTGCATCATCTGTCCCATGTTACCACCCGGACTTTTTCCGTCTTTACCGCCTTTACCGTCTTTTCCGCTATTGCCCATTTTACCGAGCATATCACCGAGCATCTTTGCAGCATTGTCGAGTGATTCTTTTGCTTTGCCCTGATTTTGAGATGCATTCTTTTTATTCATCTCGCCGAGTTCTTTTCCGGCTTTATCCATTTTATTGTAAGCATTACCTAATTCTTTGCCCATTTCAGGACTCATCTGCATTCCCATTTTTGAAGCATTCATAAGATCATCAATTGCCTGTGAAAGTTCACTCTGTAAATTTCCCTGTTCCTTTTTATTTTCTCCAAATTCACCTTTATCGCCCTGATCTGTTTCATCCGTTTTTTCTTTAAGTTCCTGTTGCTTCTTGCTCATTTCTTCAAGTTGTTTTTTCAGATTCTCCAGTTTTTCCTTGAGCTTATTATTCATATCCTGAGAATCCATCATATTCTCCATGGCTTTTTTCATCTGGTCACTGAGTTCCTGAAGATCCTTCATGATCTCTTCCTGAGTTTTCTGTGACTGGTTTTTCTGTCCTTTCTGAAGATCCGACTCTGACTGCTGCATTTTACTTTCAGGATTTTTCTGCTGCATGTTTTTTTGAAGATTCTCAAGATCCTCTGCGCTCATCTGCTCTTTCATTTTATTGATCTCATCTATAAGCTTCTTTATCTCTTCACTGAAATCCTTTGTATCTTTTTTAATTTCATTTTGCTTCTCTGATAATTCATTCATTTTATTCTGATCATTCTTATCGGCATTTTCCGTTTCCTTTTTAAGATCTTCCTGTTTGTTCTTTATGTCCTCAAGTTTTTGTGTAAGCTCTCCGAACTTCTGCATATTCTCGATCTTTTTTAACAGCTCCTGAGCTTTTTCCATGTATTTCTTAAAAGCTTCTTCATCGAATTTGAAATTCTTCAAAGCTTCCTGCAGATCCTCGGGTTTATTTTTCTTAAGCGCTTCACGCAATTTTTCAAGCATCTTCTGAAGCTCGGGTGTATTTATCTTATTAAACATTTTCTGCAGTTCCATATACTGCTCGAGCGTCTTCTGATCAAGCGTATTTTTCTGCTGCATGTCGTTCATGTTTTCCTCAAGCTGCTTCTGAGTGGCTGACATATTTTTCTGAAAATTTTCCAGTTTGCTTTCCATTTGCTTCTTTCTGTCTTCGTTCAATCCAAGTTCTTCATTCCTCTGCATATCTTTTTTCATTTCCTCAATCTCTCTCTGAATGTCCAGCATTTCGTCAAATACAGATTTCAGTTCGGTCTTTAATTCCTGTGTTGCTTCATCCTTCTTTTTAAATAGTTCAACAGGAGATCTGTACTGTATTGTTCTGATATCCGAACGTGTGGTCTTTCCTGTATTGTCCGTAACTTCCATATAATATTCAGCGCTTTCGCCTTGTCTGAGACCTACATTACCGAGGATCCACATATACGGAACTTCAAGTGAAGTAGCATTCAGATTTACTACAGGCACATTTTCGGTTGTAAATCCTGATGGCGCGCCGTTTCCGGCAAGTGTTTTTAATTTTCTGTAACCCAATACTAATTTTGAAAAGCCATAATCATCGGTTATTCTTGCTCTGAGTAAAAGTTCATTTTCACCATTAAGCACATAATTTGTCTGAGCAGGTTCAATAATGGCAATAGTCGGAGCTTCATCGTTCATTACTTTTATTTTGTAATAAACTGAATTCCGGTTTTCATTACCGTTAAGATCTTTTAGTGAAAATTTGTATGTGCCGCTTTCTCTGATCACAACCGTTCCGCCGGCAGCGTCTCCGTTTACCTGAAATCCCGAATAATTATTATTAAGGACAATTCCCGCTGCAGATAATTCCATATTTGCTTTCAGATCAAAACTCACTGTACTGCCTTCGGGACAAAAGAAATCTCCTTCATTTTCAGGCAAGGTCCTGGAAGGAACACCTGTAAATTCAGGCGGATCTATCTTAATTGTAAAAGTTTTTACAATGGGGTGTTCAGAAACTTCTATTCTGTATTCATCAGACTTTACATTTTTAAATTGTACAAAATAAAGTAGTTCTGAATTAATATTATCTATGGTAGTTTTAAAATTTCCGTCGGGAGTTATCTGAATCAATTTTGGATCGGAGAGTAATTCATATCCGTCTGCAGTTATCTGTTTAGTGTAAAATTCGAGTTCATCAACTTTATATCCCTGCTTGTTCGAGTTGACTGAAATAACAATATCCAGTTTGTCACCGGAAGCCACTTCTGTATTTCCCGGAAAGACCTCAAATGTAATTCCGTGTTCATTATCTATGAATTCAAAATTATGATTAACAATTCTGTTTACTGATGCAAACATTTGTGACGGGAATATTGAAAAAGATATTACGTTTATAAGTATAGCTGCAATTAAAACAAAGAAAGGTTTCTTTAAATTACTGAAATTAACGACTGATCCTAGATCAAGATCATCGGCTCTCCATTTGACATCCATAATATCAGCATTGATGAGATCTTCTGAAAATACTGTAGAAGCGGATCTTCCGCTTTTTCCATTATCCTTATAACTTTTAACAAGTGAAAGCGAATTCGAGAGATCATCTTTTATATTATGAAAATTATTACCGATCTTTTTTGAATATGAGATCAGTTCGAACGGCTGAATAATCCCGGCTCTCTTCAGAAAATAATTTA
>JAGQWH010000004.1:38389-69076 GCA_020437545.1 Ignavibacteriota bacterium | reverse complement strand
AAATTTCCCAATACCTCTGGACGCTCCCGTTATTAGTATCATTCTGTTAGTGTTTTAAATTATTATTAAAATCATGCCAATGTTCTGATTTGATCTTTTTCTTCAACATGCGTCAGCTTTACTAATTCTTCCGGAAGTATAAAATCCTTTCCGTCAATAATTTTATCACAGATAAAATCCATGAATTTGTTCTTTCCGGGTATCAGATAATTCAGCTTGCTGAAATCAATATACAGATCTTCTCCTATAGTCGGCAGTAAAGGTATTTGTTTCTGAATAAAATATATATAAGCGTATTTCCATGCATGGTCCAGTTTATCTTTATCCAGTTTGTTAAGACTTCCTGCATCTATCAGAAGTTTCTCATAATCATCATGGTCTTTAGCATCGTAAGTAAATCCTTTTTTTGAATAATGAGCATCTCCGGCAAGTATTACAGGTTTACCTTTCAGTGAAAGTTCAAGTCCGCCTGTTCCCATGACTGTAACAGCTCCATCAAGTACATTATAAAAATCAAGTGGACTTATATCATCATCCATCTTTATAACTTTAATATGCGGAGGCAGATCAGGGAAATTTTTTTCTATGAATTTCTGACAGCCGGTATCAGGATTATCATTTAACTCCGAAGGATGGATCTTTATTAACCATTGAACATCCTTCACTTTATATATTATTTTTATTGTTTCAAACAGCCACTCATCAAAATTCTCATATATCATATCAAAATAATCTGAAGCCGCATCCCAGTTGATATGTGTCATGATTCCCCACACCGGTTTATTTTTATCAAGTCCGTACTTTTCATAAATAAGATCATCATTACCTTTGAATTGCTTCATCAACCCCTTCATATCCTGAGTTACATTTTCATGATATCTTCTGTTTAAAAAATTCATGAGTCTCTTTTTGTGAACATCCGACATACCTTTTGAATAATAATCTTCCCATGAATCTTTACCGATAGTTAAAAAAGTATCACTGGTTTTTCTGACTGTCCCAAAGAAAAAATGAGCTGTCAGATAACAGCATATGTAAGAAGTGATCGGAATATTCCCGTTCAGAAAAACACTCAGAGCCGGACCCCAGTCTGCATAGATCCCATGCGACATATATACTTTTGACGGTGAGAATTTTTTTATGGCATTTAAAGAAGCTTCGGTATTGATAAGAATTGCGAAAGCATATTCCTTTAAAATATCTTCCAGACCTTCATACGAACCTCCTTTGGTATGTCTCATCATTGAAGATTCCATATGAGATCCGAGATGAATTCCTTCGTGAGAGAGGTCTTTATAATTTTCTAAAGTTGTTTTGTCAGCTTCGATTCTAAGCTGAGTGACTTTGCTCTCTGAAACAAGTTCGCTGATAAAAGTAATATCAAGCCCTAATTTTTCAAGTACCTTTGCATTCTGTCTGATGCAGCTGTTGCAGAAGCTTCCCCAGTCTTTCATTTCTACTTCAGGGAAATCAATTCTTTTGGCACAGGCTTTATATACTCCGTCGCATAGTATTACTCTTACTCTGTGTCCTCTGAGTTTTAATGAACTGGCTATTACTGCTTCAAGATTAGTCTGAATTATCATACCTCCTGTTGACCAGAATAATATAGATTCAGATTTTCCGTTTAACTTTAAAGAATTGCTGTAAAACTTTTTAAGCTTTAAATTGCTGTTGAGCTTCTTTATATACTTATTCTTAAGAAGTATACTTTTCATAGAAATAACAAAATCCAATTGGGTTTATTTTTGATGTTGGGTTATTTTGTATTAAATGTATCTGTTATGTTTTCTACAAGGTTAGATCCGGCAGGGAGTATTTCATTATTCTTTAAATAATCAGTAAATCTGAAAAGCAAAAGATCATTGTATTTTCTCGAAGCAAACTGAACCCCGTATGGTAATCCGTCAGGTGATCTGAAAACAGGCGCACTGATCACAGGTAAATGTGAAAGCGTCCATATCAGTGAGGGATCAGGTCTCTCCGATTCATTTCTCAAAGGCGCTTCTCCTGCAGTGCTGAGTGAAATTATCACGTCATATTTCTCAAAGAAGGAATCCATCGAATGAATTATCTTTTCCTGATCCTTTAAGGCTTCGTGATACTCTTTCACTGAAATACCGTTTCCCCTTTGTATTATTTCATTCATTACAGATGATACATGCTCGGGTTTTTTGAACTCCTCCTGAAAATAATATGAAAGAGTCTTGTCATAAATGTTCTGATGAACTTCATGAGAAGTTAAAACCACATCAGGTAAATTTACTTCATCAATTTCAATTTCATCAAGTCTTGATACCTTTTTTATAAGTTCCAGAATCGAACTCTTAGCGTAATCTGCTGCATCATCCCAAGTGTGAGTTTTGACAAATGCCACTTTCCATTTTTCTGATTTTGATTTGTTCTGACGGACTTCATCATTCAATGCATCATTGCTTATCGGAAAATTTGATCCGTGAACTCTTGTAATGTCAAATAATCTCTCAAGATCAGAATACTTTGATGTAAAGAAACCAATTGTGTCCAGACTGTCAGTGGTCTTAAGCATTCCTGTTCTGGGTATAAGACCGAATGAAGGTTTGCATCCGTACACTCCGCAGAAACTTGCAGGTCTTACTATCGAACCTGCTGTCTGAGTTCCTATTGCGGCAGGTACCATTCCGAGTAATACCGATACGGCAGAACCGCTCGATGAAGTACCGGGAGTTCGTGTAATGTCATGCGGATTCAGACAATTTCCGATTGCATGAACTGCAAACTCAGCCGTGTCTGTCTTACCCGGAATAACTGCTCCTGACTCTTTGAGATAATATATTACCCTCGAATCATTCCCTGAAGTAAATCCCGCCCAGAGCGGACTCCCCATCTGTGTCGGAAAATCATAAGTATTGAATATATCTTTTATGCCGACAGGTATCCCTTCAAGTGCTCTTATATTTTTACCTGACTTTATTCGCTCAGATATATTCTCCGCCTGCCTGAATAAGATATCCCTGTCATAACAAACGAATACCTTATATACTTCATTGTATTCATCTATTGCCTTCATACATTCCCTGGCTAAATCCAATGGTGTCAGACTTCCATCACTTAACTTTCCGAGTATTTCAGAAATACTAAAATCCAGAAACAAATTCTCTTTAAGTTTATTCAGCACTTTTCTCTTTATTTAATTTTACTTTTTCTTTTTCAACTAACTGCTCCGGATAAGGCATTATCCTCTCTTTATTCTTTCTGGTTTTAATTGTTACCGGCAGCTCAATGTCTTTTATCTCCGGAAGTCTTTTATCCATCATCATATTATAAAACTCTTCTTTTGTCATCCCGGTGATCTTAAGATAATAATCCAGTGACTCCGGTATCTCGCTGTCATATTTTTTTGATAATTCAAATCCTTCTTCCCTCGTCAGTAATCCGTTTCTTACATCCACACTTGCCTGATATGTAGCCCTGCCGTATCCCCGTTTCAGATAATTTGTGTAATCATGCATTCCCGGCATTATACATTCCGCGCTTTTATAACCTTTATATGTGCCCTCAACCTCTGTTTCTTTCCAGTCATAATGATCCCTTACAAACTCCATCTGCCTTTCATCATCCCAGAATATGTAATCTCCTAAATGCATTAATCTTACTCCCGCCTTCTCAAGTTCTTCTATTGTGGGAAAGAAAAACGGTCTCATATCCTGTTCGGTAATATAATCACATACCATGCTCTTTGGATTTCTCTTTGTAGAAACTTTCATAAAATAATCCACATTAAAATCCATCAAAGGATTTTTGTAGGAAGACCTGCCCGAAGATTCAGCAATTGATTCACCATAGATTAGTAATGGTATATTGAATCTCACAGCTACCTGAAGCGGAAATGCGCCGACTCCCGCATGACAATGCCAGCAAGTATCACCGATCGCTTCGAGTGAACGCTTTGCGATCCTGTTGACAAGACTCCTGTTTGGTGTGAACATGATATGATCCACATTAAACTTCTCAAGTGAATTCATAAGATTATACCAGCCGGTCTCACTGTACCAGTTGTGACTGAATGTTACAGCAAGCGGCTTCATTCCGTAGATCTTCGTAAGTACGTGCAATTGAAAAGTGCTGTCTTTCCCGCCGCTGATAGGAACTATACAATCATAATTATTTCCTGCTCTGGATTTTGCATCATCCAGTATCTTCTTTAACTCATTTCCTTTTTCAACCCAGTCAATATGTATCTTCTGCTCTGAAGACTGACATGCCTGGCATATTCCCATTTCATCAAACTTAACCAGTTCCTGTGTAGCCGGAATGCAACATCTAATACAATACTGTATTCCTTCCATCTGTGGTTTTCCGTAATTGTCATTATTCATAATTTTCGATAATTATTTTTTCTTTAAAAAATCTTTTGCTAAAATTGAATAGATCACTGCATCAAGATATTTACCTTTCTTGAATAAAACTTCCCGCAGAATACCTTCCTTCTTCATTCCGTTCTTTTCACAAACGTTCATCATTCCTTTGTTTGAAGTAGTTTGACCGGATGAAATCCTGTTAAGATTCAGTGTATTGAATCCGTATTCTATAATTAACTTATATGACTCGCTTCCGACTCCTTTATTCCAGTATTTTTTATTACCAATTAAAATGGCGATCTCGGCTGACCTGTTTACCGGGTCTATCTTTTGTATGGATATATTTCCGACGTGCTCATTATTTTTTTTCCATTTAATGGCAAATACTATTTCCGTTTTATTCTTACCTGCCGATTCTACATAAGCTAAAGTTGCTTCATGTGTATTCGGATATACTGCATGTGAATTTTCACTGCAGACCTCGTCATCATTTAACCAGCTTACATATTCATCGGAAACATCTTCTTTTGAAAGCGGCGAGAGATAAATTTTCTCTCCTGTAAGAAACGGGTTTTTCATTTTGATTGTCATTAATATTTAATTAAGACTTAGTTCTTTCATTATGACATTTACACAATTACGGATACTTCCGGAAAATTTCTTTATATCGGCTTTAACAAGACTATCCTCAGTTAAGCGACTAAATATACTTTCAGTATCCGCGCCGGTAATTTCAATACCTGCATCCGACATTGCCCGAGATAAAGAATTATTAATTTTTGCAACCTTAAGACTTATAGCTCTCTTGCCTGCGGCTTTTGCTTCAAATAATGCTATTGTATTATAACCTGCTACGAGATCACAATTTTCTATCAGTTCAGAAAGTGAATTTTCTTTTGAAACAAGTTCAACTTTTAAAAGCTCTTTATTATACCTGTTCATTATTTCTACTATCTCATCTGATTTATTTTCTGATGGATGTAATTTTATTTTTACCGAAATATATTTATTGAATTTTAATGCGAACTGTCCAACTGCTTTAAGAAATAATTCGAAAGGATGGGTATCATAATTTTTAACCCCGATTATCTCTAATGGCTGAGAAAGGAATAATATATTTCCAATACCATTAAAACCAGTTTCAGTTTTATTGATATACTGATTAGTGCTGAATATTTTATCAAGGTACGGATGACCAGTAACCATTAAATTTTCTACTTTGAAATTTTCGGATTCCATCTCTTTCTTTGTCAGCTCATCCATTACACAGACTATATCTTTCATTTCTTCAAAAGAATAATCTGAGTATTTCCATCTCCTCGAATAATCTTTCCAGAAATCCAGAATCACAATGCTCTTTATGTTCTTTCTGAATGCTGCATTTCTTAATTCCTGTTCGGCATTACCTCCGCCAGTTCCCGTTATAATGATATCAGGATTTTCCTTTTCAAATATTTTATCAGCTTCTTCACGATTTATGAAAGAATCTATTTCTCTTATCTCAAACTTTTCTGTATCTTTTTTATCTAAAAATCTTCTGCTAAGCTTTCCTGAGTATATTATGAATCCGGAATTGCTTTCTTTAAGTAAAGTATCCAGTATTGAACTTACAGCAAGACCACCTCCCGGATCGTCAAATGCCAGAAGTATTTTTTTCACAAGATGCATTAAACCAGCGCTTCATCTTTTTTTGCTTCATATGCTTTCAGGTTATTTACATTTGTATAAACTTTTTCATAAGCATTTACCACATCCTCAAGATCTCTTTTTGAAAATGACGGTCTCATATATTCATGAGTAAATACTTCTTCAAAAAACATTCTCTCAGTTACAGGACAAAGTCCTTTTTCATAAGAAACACTTCCATCGTATCTCGGACAGTTAAACGAACATTTATGTAACCGCTGCTGATAGATCGGCTGAAGATATAAGGGTGGTGCAAAACCACAGCCTATTATCGGAGTCGATTCTCTAAGCACCATAGTCGGAAGTTCAGCTTTCATGGCATCAATAAATGTATTTCTGTGAACTCCGATAATATCTTTTTTGAATTTAAATGTCTGCTGATAATAAACATGTCTGCATCCTTCTTTCACAACAGGCGGGATTATTCCGTTAAGTTCTCCGAGTATCCTTGATAAATAATTTGCATTTGCAATTCTCCTGTCAAGTAATCCCGGAAGTTTTTTCAACTGCTCAATTCCTACAGCCGCTTCCATCTCCGTCATCCTGTAATTAAATCCAAAAGTGTTCCAGAGATCTTTTGTCTTTTTGCCTTCTACAACAGCTTCACCGTGATTTCTTATCAGTTCGACTTTTTCCGCTATCACAGGATCATTTGTTACGATCATTCCGCCTTCACCGGTATGAATGTGTTTGTGATAATTAAGACTGAAAATTCCGACATCTCCTATCGTACCGACAAACTTTCCTTTGTAAGTTGACATTGGTGACTGCGCGCAATCCTCAATGACTTTAAGATTATGTTTCTTCGCAATTGCCATTACAGCATCCATATCCGTAGGATGTCCGCAGATATGAACAATTAAAATTGCCTTAGTTCTCGGTGTGATATTTGCCTCAATGCTTTTCGGATCAAGACAGAATATATCTTCATCTATATCTGCGAACACAGGAACGGCTCCGTAGATCAATGGCGCAATGGCACCGGCTGTCATAGTATATGGTGAAACTATAACCTCATCTCCCGGTCCGATATCACAAGCTCCGATGCATGCATACAGACCCGAAGTATTTGAGTTAACTGCATGACAGTATTTTACTCCAAATGCTTCAGCCCAGTCATTCTCAAACTGCTGAACCATAGGTCCGCCTTTGAAATCTTTATTCCATGATCCTACATATTGTGACAGGTTTCCCGAATCGAGTACTTTCATCACTGCTATCTTTTCCTCTTCACCTATCGTGTTGCTTTGCGAAAAAATTTTAGTCCGGACGGGTGTACCTCCGAGCAATGCTAAATCTGACATTATGATTTCTCCCTGATTCTGTTTACTAATTCAAATATTTTTAATGATTGTTCAGCAGGTGACTTTAGTTCCTCTTTCCCGCTTAAAGCTTTATATATATTTTCAACTGCATTAGGCAGTGCATCTTGATACTCAATTGCTTTCGTCTCTGTTATTTCATAAGAAGAATATCCGCTGAATGTTTTATTTTCTGTTACTTTGTATTTTTCAATTTCATTTTTGTAATTAATCTTGATCCTTCCTTTTGTTCCGATAAAATCAACTTCTGCAAATGATAACTTTGTCGGACTGAGACCTATAAATCTGATTTCCATTCCGTTGCTGCAGATCATATCAAAACTTATCGTATCATCATTTTTATGTAAACCCTCTTTTTTTGAAACTACTTTTATATCATTTCCCGAATCCGGAAAATACCGGTTTATAAGATCAAGATAATGTGATGCGTTATGGATGAGTCCTCTTGAATAATAAAATGTAACTGATTCAATCTCTCCGATTGATCTTTCATTTATCATATTTCCAATCTCATAAAACTCCTTAAGAAATCTCCTTGTGAAATTTACCTGAAGCAGAATATTGTTTTCTTTGTAAAGTCCGGTAATTATCTTTGCTTCGTCCGGTTCAAGTGTAAGCGGCTTTTCACAGAACACTAGTTTAGGTTTGTAGTCAATGATTTTTTTTAATATTTCAAAATGAGTTTCATCACCCGTTGCAACAACTATCACATCCGGTTTTTTTTCAACGCACATTTCTTCATATTTTTCATAAGCATCAATTCTATATTCAGATTCTATAATGTTTCTGATATCGCTGTTTGTATCTGCAATCCCTGCGATCTCAAAATATTCGGAATCTTTAAATGCCTTAAAATGTGAAAGAGCGCCTGCATTGTTTTTATTATGATCAAAAAGGAAACCGATATCACCGCATCCTATTATGCAGACTTTATATTTACTCAAGGTCTTTAACCGTTTTTTGAATGACCATTGAATTAACCTTTAGTGTTTCTCTGTTCTTATCCAGATAACAGAGTATATCTTCCAGTCCGAAATTTTCATTTTCTGCAGAGAGTTTTTCATAAATATTCCTGATCAGTTCAAAATCTTCTTTTGTATCAAGACATAGCCTCGGATTATAATCACGCTTCCATTTATCAGGTGTATCAATATTGTAAAGTTTATATTTATCTTTACCCGTTCTGAAAAAATAAAGTGACACATGCTCCCTGTCTTCGGGATCATTCGTTATTTCGCTGATTTCTTTCAGATCTTTATAAGTAAATACCCTTACATCCATTCCTATCGGTATCTCACGGACACTGTCGCCGACATAGCCTATGTTTGTTACATAATCATATTTCTGATCTTCAGATAAAAACTTCTCAATAACAGAATCTGCAACTTCAGGATCTATCAGAGGGCAATCACCGGTTATCTCGACTATAATATCTCCGCCAGCAGCTTCCACAGCGCCCACTACTCTTCCAAGCACATCATCTTCACTTCCTCTGAAAGTAAATATCCCCAGCTTCTTACCAAGTTTTTCGATAGGATCATCTTCCGCCCTGTCGGTAGCTGCAATGATTATTTCATCAATATATCCTGATCGGGATAATCTTTCTATAAGTATCTGAAGAACAGGTTTCCCTGAAATTGTTTTTAATACTTTCCCCGGAAGTCTGCTGGATGTCATTCTCGCTTCTATACAGGCGACTATTTTTTTCTTTTCTCTCAATTAAGTTTTACTTTTTAAAAAGATAGGTTGTATCAAGATCATCATTAAAAGTGTACTTGTATTTTTCTTCTTTCAAAAGTTTCAGATCCGGAAAATTGTCAAGATAAAGCTGAGGAAAATTTCTTTTCCATGCTATGTTATTCTGTCCGTGATAGTTTTTAATTTCAGTAAGTTCATCAGCATAATATTCATTACCGTAAATATATTCTTTCGAACATCTTACAATTTCCCTGATGGCTTTGTTTATCTCATTGGGATTCATGTGAATGAGTACACGGCTAGTGAATACAAGATCAAAATATTCATCCTTGAAAGGAATATCATAGGCAGTTCCCTGAATTATATTCATGCCTTTAGTTTTCTGTTTAGCAAGCTCAACTGCATGTGGCTGAAGTTCGATCCCGTAAAGATTCCTGAAACCCATTTCATTTAGATTCACAAGCTGCATCCCGATATTGCAACCGACTTCCAGGATCTTTATATCCCTGTTCAGATTTCCGATAAATTCTTCATTCATTTCTGTTCTTGAAATGCCTATATCACTGATATAAACATCATCCAGAGCTTTGTTGTCAAAATTATTCCGGTGATTATATTCTTCACCAAAATTGGTTTTCCAGACTTCTTCCTGTGTTGTTTGATTCATAATATTAATTTATAATTTATTTTTTAATTTTTGATTTATCAATCCAGCATATTCCATTGAAGAGCTATGTCTTCTTCAATTTCAACCATAGCTTTTTTCCCTATTACTTCATCAAGAAATTTCGGACTGATTCCAAGTCCGGGTCGTTTCCAGGTCAAATCATCAATTGTGATAACTTCGCCAACACTTATCTTTCTTTTTGAAACGAGACTCCTTCTGGCGTTCAAAACAGATCTCTCTTCAGATGCCAGTGGTCTTTTCTTAAAGTCCCCTATCAATTCAAATATCTTATCCATGTCCTTAAAAAAATATTTCAGGTCATCTTTATCCATTGCATGATAATGATCATTACCAGGTAATGATTTATCATATGTGAAATGCTTTTCCAGTATTACCGCTCCGAGTAAAGTCGCTGTCTTAAGTACTTCCATATTTCCCGGAAGAGTATGATCGGAATATCCGGGTATCGTTTCAGGAAATTTTCTTTTCTGATCGAGTATCATTCCAAGATTTGCATTTTCGTTGAGTGTCGGATAATTAAGTATGCACTGTAGCAGAGCAAGCGGATTTTTATAATGTCCTATCAGTTCAACCGACTGCTGTATCTCCCATAAATTAGATGCGCCTGTGGATAAAAGAATTGGTTTCCCGAATCCGCATATATGTTTTATGAAAGGAAAATTTGTAATGTCCGACGATGATATCTTATAAACCGGCATCAGGTCATTAAGAAAATCCGAAGATTCAATATCAAAAGGTGTTGAAAGAAATTCTATCCCTGCTTTGTCACATTCAACTTTAAGTTCCTCATATTCTTTCTTCCAGAATTTGTCATACAGTTTGAACAGTTCAAACTGATTTTTTATTTTCTCCTGCTCTGTGTCCCAGTATGAAGGACTATCCTTGATTGTTAAAGTCTCTGCTTTATAAGTCTGAAATTTTATCGCATGAGCTCCGCCTTCGGCTGCTTCTTCTATAAGACGTTTGGCAAGATCCATACTGCCTCCGTGATTAACACCGGCTTCGGCTATCACATAAGGTCTGTTTATTATATTTGGATCATATGATTTAAATATTTCCGTGATTTTCATTTCCGATTATATTTATATATTAATTGATTTCCAAAAATCCACATCGATCGTCCTTTAATTTATTTACCCTTAATATTTGAAATTACCAGGCTGTCCATCCGCCATCAACTCTGATATTATCACCCGTTACATAACTTGAAGCATCTGATAACAGAAAAATCACAGCTCCTGCAACTTCATGATTATAGCTCATTCTTTGAAGCGGGGAGAAATTTGCAAAATTTTTCTCGAACTGATCTTCATGATTATTCCACACTCCATGCGGAGTGATCTGATTTACCCTTACTCCTTTTTCAGCCCAGTAAGTGGAAAGATACTGTGAAAGCGCCATTACCCCGCCTTTGGAAGCGGAATAGGCTGCAGGACATCCGATGCTTGTTCCTTTATAAAGATTCTGATTAGGCGCAACTACTGAATAAGTAGATGGCATGTTAACTATCGAACCGCTTCCGTTTTCAGCCATGTAGCTGCCTATTATCTGACAGGTCAGATATGTTCCTTTAAGATTGGTTTCCACAACAGCATCCCAGTCTTCATCTACATACTCTTCAAACTTAGCAAAAAATTTTGCCGTCTTGTTCTGATGACAGTTTACAAGTCCGTCTATCTTACCGAATTTCTCTAGCACTTTCTCTTTTAAATTTTGCACATCATCTCTTTTACCTACATTAAAACTAAAACCCATCATTTCATTTCCTGATCTTTCGGATAATTTACGCGCATGATCTTCAGCACCCGCACTTTCAATGTCAGCTATGACTACATTAGCGCAGTATTGAGCGCATGCTTCTGAGAAGGCTCTGCCTATTAATCCCATTCCACCGGTTATGATTATTACTTTTCCCTTGAGATCAAATTTATCTTTAAAATTTATTTCTTCAGGATTTGTTGTTCGCTTCTGCATTTATAATTTTAATTTTTAATTTAATTTCTGCCAATATCTTTTAAAATTTTCAAAGCCGTTTCCATATCCTTTATACCTCTGTCAAGTCCGGCTCTTGGAGCTGTATTGTTTTTAATAATATCAAGAAAATGTTCAGTCTGTTTTTTATAACTGATACCGAGAAGTTCCATCGGATCATCACCCAGACTTATTACTTCAGTTTTATCCTTGTATAGAACTTTGATTTCCGGGATCATGAAATCCCAGAGCAGCGTACCTTCAGTACCAATTATCTGACAATTTCTGTAATATGGTTTCTGAAAAAAATTAAGATGTATATTTGAAACTACACCGCTGCTGTGTCTCATAAGAATCTCAACTGCTTCTTCAGCATCGATCTCTGTTACATTTCCTCCGGCTTCCATAGCTATTACATCGGTGATCTCACCAAACATATCCGTGAGATAATTCTGCTCGTGAATAGAAGTAAGAACTACACCGCCTCCCATTGAAGCATTTGCTGCATAGGATTTTTTATAGTCTTCGTCCTTATGCCAGCCCGGCATGTATGTTCCGAACTGAGCTTTTGCTGAAATTACTTTACCGATCTTTCCATCTTCCATTAATTTCTTCATTCCCGTAATACCCGGATGATGCAGTAAATTGTATCCCATCAGCACAGGCAGTTTTTTTTCTTTAACGATCCTCAGCAGTTCATCTGCTCCACTAAGATCTTTACCAAGTGGTTTTTCTATCAGAAGTGGAATACCTTTTCGGGCTAGCTCTGTTGCAGTTTCAATGTGAAGCGAAGTAGGATTTGAAATAACAGCTCCGTCTATTTTCTGCCCGCCTAATTCATTCAGGTCATTAATCTCAAGATCCGCAATGGCATCAGGATCTGTCTTATTATCGTTTCTTAAAGATCTCAGAGCGATAATATTTTCCACTCCTGCATTTCTTAACAGCTTCAGATGTCTTTTACCGATCGAACCCAGACCGCAAATTAAAATATTCATTGTATTAAAACCGGATTACTCTTTGATAAGGTAGCTGGGAGTCGAACTGAATGGGAATTTTTTTATTTCAATATTCATATCTTTAAAATAATCATCTGCCGCTTTTGTTTCACCCGGGAATACACCGTAATCATCGAGTATAAGAACCCCGCCCTTTGAAAGCCTCGGATAAAAATTTTCAAGAATTGTAACGGAAGGTTCATAAAGATCCGCATCAAGATTCAGCAAAGATATTTTAAGATCAGGATTTTTCTTTAAATACTCCGGTATGGTCTTTGTAATGTCACCTGCTATTAGTTCAATATTTTCTTCACATTTTTTATGAGCAAGCACTTTCATGAGCTGTTCGGTAGATATACTCTGTTCGCCGCACTCTTCTACGAAATCAACTCTCATTTTTTTGTCAGGTTCAAATTCGGTATGCGGAAATTCCGCAAAGGAATCAAAACCAATTATTTTCTTCTGTTCGCTTACCGGAAACAATTTTCTGAAGACAGCAAACCTGATCAGTGAAGCGCCTTTGAAAACGCCGCATTCAACTATCGATCCTTCGGATTTTTGTGCTATCTTGAAGAGTTCATAATGAGCAAGTAGTTTACCCACTCTCTGTGTATCACTTGTCCAGTAGAAATAATTTTCGTAATCATAAGTTTTCTCAAAATCTGGAAGTTCTATCATTTTATGAATTGAAGTTTTTTGGGTTAATAAACTTTACCTTTAACAGGCTTTTGTTGTATGTTTGAATTTATATTTTTTAACTCCGGATTATTTTTTAAAAATTCTAATACTTCCGGAAGCCTGATCGGACGGCCTTTATACAAATTGTTGAATATTTCTGTCAGCAGTTTTGCATCTTCCTCTGTATCAAGACAAAGCCTGATATCATCATTACTTTCACTTTCATTCGTTACACTGTTGATACTGAATATCTCCGGATGTCTTCTGATAAAAAGCGTGACATGCTCTCTGTCATCTGCATCTACTTCTTTAAAAGTTCCGTCCCAGCATGATTCAAGCGCTTTATATTCGATTACCTCTGTATCCATTCCCCTCGGATAAGTTCTTTCGACCATATTCGAACTGTAATCATAATCCCCATTCATGTGCTCCGAAATTACTTTATCAATTATATCAGGATCCATAAGAGGGTCATCACCTGTTACTCTGATTATTTTTTCTGGCTTTAGTTGTTCAGCTGCTATTTTAAATCTTTCCAGTACATCATTAACAGGACCCCTGAAGACTTTCACATTATGCTTTTCACAAAGATCAGCTATAACATTATCTTCAGACAGAATACTTGTCAGGACAGCATAATCATCTACCAGCTTTGCTTCATTTAAAATATTGAAAATGTGAACTAATGACGGTATGCCTGCAAGTTCTTTTAAAACTTTTCCCGGCATTCTTTCCGAACCCATTCTTGCAGCTATGAAGGCAGTGTTACTCAATTGAATTGATAAAACCTGTTTTTATTTTTTATGTTTTTTCTTAAGAGCTTTTTTGTATTCTTCCATTTTCTTCTTGTTGTTGGTCATATTGTTATCGTGTTTTCTGTAACGGTACAAAGGTAATTCAATATTTCTGATAAAATGATTCTTTTCGAAACGAATCCTCAGGTCTTCTTCTTCTCTTAATTTGAAATTTTCATCATATAATCCCACTTCAAAAAGCAGATCAGTTCTGAACATTACACCGCAGGCAATGGGTTTTTCAGCACCTGAAATTCTGCCTATGTGTTTTTCGTCTTCATCCACAAGAAAGTAATCGCAAGAAACAGCATCCCATGTTGGATTAAAATTAAGGAAAGTCATTTCAATATGAAGAAGATTTTCGTCCATATAATCGTCAGCATCAAGATTCACTACAAATCTTCCAAGAGCGGATTTTATCCCTTCATTTCTTGCTGCAGCCAGACCTACGTTTTTTTTAAGGATCAGCGGCTTGATCTTTCCTGCATAGGTTTTCATTACTTTTCTTGTTTCGTCAGTACTGCCGTCATCTACAACGATGATCTCATAATCTTTTTTATCCAGCGACTGGTTTATCGCGCTTCTGATTGCCCTGGAAAGATAGCGGGCGTAGTTATGACATGTTATTATTACTGAGACTTGCACGAAGTTTTTTCTTTTTTGCTTTATCTATTTTTTTTACAATTCTTCTTGTGACTTTGGAGATCATATCAGTATCATTTCTGCTAAGAGTATTTCTCCAGGTTTCAAGATGCCGGTAATCAAGCTGAGCTGTTAATCTTGGTTCGAGTGTTTTAAAATCTCCCCTGTTATGATAGCCCATGTTGTTAGAAATGAAAAGTGTATTAGCTTTTCCGCAAATAGATTCCGGATAGTATCCAAGCTTTGCGATGTCTTCATCGGTCACAATATCATTTTTTGTTTTTGCATATCTCACACTGAGTTTGTATTCAAACAGCAATCTCTGAAGCGTCATTTTATGAGAACCTTTAGCATAGATGTAAGCAGCATTTGATTCATCTACATCATTGAGATACAAAAAGACTTTTATAGTAGGATAAGGAACATCTGCATGCGGATAAGCTGCGGAATGCGTATAGCCCGCTTTTTCATTTTCCAGAGTCCTTCTTTGCAGATACCAGAAATGATGGTGCGGAGTTAATCTGTTCTTTCTGTGTACAACTGCCGTAGTTATTTCATTTATAGTCTCATTGTTCACAAAATATTTTGTGAACACAGGAGTATTCGGTGAGATTATCTTTTCTGCTATGGTCTTAAAATATTCAGGAAAATCCTTTTGCCGTTTTGAAAGTTCTTCTTCGTTATAATCAAATGGTGACCAGCCCGAATATGATTCATCAAACTCTTTCCTGATCTGTTCAAAAATATCTTTCGGAAAAAAATCAGGGATAATGAGTATTCCGTCCCGGTCAAGTGTTTCCACATAAGATTTTAACTCATCCTTTACTTTCTTTGGTTTCATTCTCCAAATGTTGAGATATAAAGTTCTGAAAATATGAAGCCCAAGTACATTAGATAAAACTCCTCCTGAATAAAGAGGCGGGGATTTGTCTAAAAAATCATCGCTGATAATTGCACTCATAATAGAATTAATATAGAATTAATATAGAATTAATATAGAATTAATATAGAATTAAAATAGAAATAAAATAAATTTATTATTAATTTAAAATTTCCTTTTTAGTAATTTTAGATGTTTCAATTTCATTCATTACTAAATTTGAAGGTATTGCGATAAAGCCCGAAGGTTTATCCGGATCAAAATCTGTTTCCTTCACACTATCTCCGCCTTTAATAATCAGCGGCGCTGTCAGATCATCAATTACATCTTTTGAATATCCGTTAAATTTTTCATCGATCAGTTCAAAGTACAAAGGATACTCACCCGGCTTTATATAAATATCGGGTATAACTACTTCTGCTTCACCGGTTGCTCCCGGATACAAAGTTGAGGATGTAAGTTTATGTATCGCAAGAGTAATGCATTCTCTTGAAAGCCCTGACAAAATTGCGATTATAAGATTCAACCCTTCAATTTCCCTGAACACCTCATAGGATATTTTGAATTTTATTGTTTCTCCTAATTCAAATTCATTTCTTTTGTTTCCATCTGAATCCGTTACATCAATTCCGGAAAATCTTATCACACCTTTGCCTCTTCTGTTAGTGTTATTATCTATATCCGTTTTTACATTAATTTTTACTTCCCTGACCAGTTCAGCATATTTCTTAAGTGATTCATCAGTGGTTCCGCTTGTAAAGATCTCACCGTTATTAAGGATGAGAGTTCTCTGACAAAGATTTTTTATTGCCTGCAGGTTATGACTTACAAACAAAACTGTCCTGCCTTCTTTTTCCGAAACATCATGCATTTTACCAAGACACTTCCTCTGAAATTCTGCATCCCCTACTGCAAGCACTTCATCCACAATCAGGATCTCAGGTTCGAGATGCGCTGCAACTGCAAATGCTAGTCTTACATACATTCCTGATGAATACCGCTTTACAGGAGTATCAATATATCTTTCAACTCCTGAAAAATCAACTATACTGTCAAGCTTGCTTTTGATCTCTTTCTGTGACATTCCGAGAATTGAGCCATTGAGAAAAATGTTATCTCTTCCCGTAAGTTCGGGATGAAATCCGGTACCTACTTCAAGAAGACTTGCAACCCTTCCTTTTAATTTGATCGATCCTTTTGTCGGACCTGCGACTCTCGAAAGAATTTTCAGCAGCGTGGATTTTCCTGCACCATTTTTTCCTATGATACCGAATCGTTCGCCTTTTTTAACTTCAAAGCTGATATCCTTCAATGCCCACACATAATCACTTCTTCCTTTGGTTATTCTGTTATTGATCTCACCTACTTTCATATAAGGATCTTCTTTACCTCGCATACGTGCCCATAGCCTGTTGAGATCCTCGGCAATAGTTCTGTTGCCGACAATTCCCAGCCTGTATAATTTTGAAACGTCCTCTACTCTTATTGCATCACTCATTTTTTAAAAATATCTTTAATCTTATACTTAATACTTAATACTTAATACTTAATACTTAATACATAATACTTAATACTTTAAACCGTATCCATAAATGTTTTTTCTATCCTGTTAAAAATCACCACACCAATTGCAATTATCACTACCATAAAAACAGAACTGTACATCAGATTGCCCGCATTGAATTCACCTGCTCCGAGATATGCATATTTAAAAGTATCTATTATAGATGTCATAGGATTAAGTAATATTATCCATTTATATTTTTCCGGTGCTGCAGATAACGGATAGATAACCGGAGTTGCATACATTAATAGCTGAACACCAAATCCCACAAGAAAAGAAAGGTCTCTGTATTTTGTTGTAAGAGATGAAACTATAATTCCGAATCCAAGACCAAGACCGGCCATAAGGAAGATCAGATATGGTGTAAGCAGAATATAAATATTGGGATCAACAAGCGCACCGTTTAATTTATAATAAATAATAAATCCTATCAGAAGTAACATTTGAATTCCAAACTTAATGAGCAGGGAAATTACATTAGAAAGCGGGCTTACTAATCTTGGAAAATATACTTTACCGAAAATATGGGCATTGGATACGAATGTTGAAGAAGTTCTTGTAAGACAGTCTGCAAAATATCCCCAGCACACAATTCCTGCCATGTAAAATAAAACAGGCGGTACATTATCAGTAGGTATTTTGGCAATGTTACCAAAGACAATTGTAAATGTTATTGTTGTAAGTATTGGCTGAAGAAAGAACCATGACGGTCCAAGAATAGTTTGTTTGTAAACAGCGACAAAGTCCCTTCTGACAAACATAAACAACAGATCACGATATCTCCATACATCTTTAAGATGAAGATTAAACCAGCCTGAAACCGGTTTAATTTCTATAGTCCATTCTGGTTCAGAATTGCTTTTACTCATTTAATAATTTAGGATAGTTCCCGGGAAGAATAATATTGACTAATTGATCTCAATTAAAATCAATTAGTCAATTTAATAAATTATTCATTTTCGACACTGTGAAAGTGATTGAAATATATTAAAGTTGATCTTAATATTATTTCAGAATTTTTTTATTTGCTTCCGGCTGTGAATAATAGTAGTAGTAATTATAGTAATAACCATAAGAACTCTTGAAGTTGAAATTATTCAATACACATCCGAGAAGGTGATGCGGATACTTTTTGCTTAATCTGTCATAGGTCTTCCAGAAAGCATCCGATGGAGTTTTATTAGCCTGACATACCAGGACTGTTCCGTCGGTAATATTATATAATATTTCCGAATCGGTAACTGTTATGAAAGGTGGTGAGTCAATTATAATTATATCGTAAATTTCTTTAAGCTTATGCATAAACTGTTTCATCTGAACGGATCCCAGCAATTCAGAAGGATTCGGTGGAATAGTTCCGCTGGTTATAAAGTACAGATTATCCATTGGTGTCCGTTTTGTAATATCTTCAAGAGTAACATTTGTAAACAAATAATCACTCAGACCCGGGAATTTATCCGTTTCAAAGACATTATGTATTCTCGGTTTTCTCAGATCGCAATCCACTATTAATACTTTCTTACCCGCCTGTGCAAAACTTCCTGCAAGATTTGAAGCTACAATAGTTTTTCCTTCAAATGGAATCGAACTTGTAACAAGTATAGTCTTAAGCTGTTCTGATTCAAGTTTAGAGAACTGAATTCTTGTTCTAAGTGCTTTGAAAGCTTCTGATGCAGCAGAGTTTGATTTATTACCCACAATAAACTCCGGCGTGATCTGACCTTTCTGAGTCATGGTCTCAATCTTAGGAATCCATGAAAGTACACTTGCTCCTTTTGCTTCAAGCTCTTCAGGAGATTTAATTGTCTTATCCAGATAATTTCTGATGAATGCAAATGCAAGCCCGAGACCTAATCCGATAAGAACACCAAATAAAATGATCTTTGGTCTGTCCGGTGCTACAGGTCCGTCATTATCAAGTCCAAGATCAAGAATATCTGCATTACCAACACGTGATCTTTCATTAATTGTTGCTTCCTGATATTTTTGCTCGAGTGCAGTATATAATTTTTCAGCAGAAGCTTTTTCTCTTTCAAGCTTTACAAGTTCTCCCATTTGAGCAGGGAGGTTAGTCAGTTCTGCCTGTGAATTTCTGATAAGATCCTGATAAGATCTGTTTTTTAATTGCAGATCCTGAATGTCCATCTTAGTGTTGAATATCTGTTCACTCAATGCTTTTTTCTCGGAAGGAGTATTGGCAGTGATACCGGATTTCATTATTTCGATCTGCTCTTTTAACTTTCCTCTTAGACTTTCAAGTTTCTTGTCAAATATCTCTTTCGTTTTTTCCTTTACCTGCGGATTTTCTATCGGGGCTATTTCAACATCCCTTTGCACTTCAAGATTAGCCACCTGTGACTGTATGGCAGTTAGATAAGATTGATTGATCTGTGCCTGAATAAAATCATAAAGTTGCGGATCCATCTTGTCAAACTCTTTCTTCAATGTTTCAAGATTACTCTCCTTGATCCGCATATCAAGTTCGTTTGTCTTTATATTAGACTCATAAGTAGCAATATTATTGACCAATGCATCAGTCTGAGAGGAGAGGGACATATAGCCCGTCCTCTTCTGAAAATTCTCTATTGAAGTCTCTGCATCATTTAATTCTTTAAACTTTTTTTCTTTTTCATCAACAATAAACTTCTTTACATTTGTAATATCCTGTCTGCTGTTTTCAACATTGTTCTGGATATAAACTCTTGCATAAGTAGTTGTTATATACTGAAGTTCCTCAAATATGGGACCTTCCGCTGTTATACTGATAGCATCAAGACCTTTTAAAGTTGACATGGTTACAAAATTACCGAGTTCCCTTCTCAGAACTTCCTGAGATACTGCAACTGTTTCAGGTAACAATGAACTGTTCAACAATAAGGAATAACTTCTGTGACCGACATTGAAAGAATCAATAAGGGCTTTGGCTACTTTATCTCTCATGTCGTAACTTTTCATTACTGCTATCTGCACTGACATGTATTTTTCAGTTGTTCCCATTCCAACATCCGGACCAAAATTTGTATTCAGAATATTTCCGGGCTGACTTTCTATTTTTACGCTTGTTACAGATCTGTAAATATTTGTAGCCGTGTTAACATATATTAGTGTATAAATTATACTTACTGAAAGTATAATCAATATCGGGATGAGATTCTGACGTAGAACATTTATATATTCTTTCAGTACATCTTTTGAAGGAAGATTATCCTGCTGCTGATCTAAATCATCAAACTCATCGTATGAATTGTTTTTTGCCATAATTTAAAAGGATCTAAAATTTTTACTTTGGGGTTAAATAAAAATCAATAATTAATTTCTGTATTGCTGACGATAAATAAGATTATCTATCAGGTAGTAAAATGTTACTAATGTGCTGACGAATGCAATGGTAGTCTGAATATAATAAAACAAGGATCTGCCATCACTAACTTCCGGTACAATAACCATATCGCCCGGCTTAAGATTCGGATTACTTAACGGTCTCAGTATGTCCTGTTTGTCACCGTAAAGTCCTTCAAGATTATATTCCAGAACTTCGGCTGCCTGTAATTTTGGAGAATCGCTTTTGAATCGCACGATCTTTACATCTTCCAGCATTGCAGAGCTGCTTGCACCTGACATAATCAGAAAGTCAAAGAGCTTTGTGCCTTCGGGTATCAGATATTTACCAGCTAAATTTCCGAGCAATATAATTTCAATGTTGACTTTGTTCTTATCAGCAAAATTATAATAGTGACCGCCTTTGAATTGCTGTAATTCTTCAGGTCCTATTTTTGTATATATACTGTCAGCTAATTGTGAAAATCCGTTTTGAAAAGAGATTATAAATAAAACTATTATTAAGAAATACGAACGTTTTAAGATCAAATTATTTTTCTGATTTATTTATTAAGTGATTTAAAAATTAATTTAAAATATATGAAAATTATTGTTAATATCTTAGTCATAAAACAGTATATTTAAACTAAAAAAATCCGGTTTTAAGATCGGATCAATTCAAATAACTGTCAATTGTTTTTTTTAAGCCTTCTTCAAATGAAACAACCGGTTTATAGCCAATTGATTTCTCTGCAAGACTTATATCTGCGTAAGAATGTTTTATATCACCTGCTCTTGGTCCTTCATATAATGGCTTAACATCTTTATTCATAAGTTTATTCATTTCTTTCACAAGATCATTTAATGTTATCTGACCGCTTACTGCACAGTTCACAGTTATTCCCGATTCACAGTCAGAAGTCGCTGCAAGTATATTTGCCTGAATGACATTTGAAATATACGTGAAATCTCTGGATTGCTCACCGTCACCATATATCACCGGTTGGATATCCTGACTTATCGCTTTAATGAATTTAGGTATAACTGCCGAATATTGCGAAGCTGGATCCTGTCTTGGTCCGAATACATTAAAGTATCTGAGACAGACTGTTTCAAGTCCGTAAATTCTTGAGAAGACATTGCAGTATTTTTCTCCGGTTAATTTTGAGACTGCATAAGGTGATAATGGGTTTGGTACCATAGTCTCTACTTTCGGAAGCACGGGGTTGTCTCCGTAAACAGAAGAAGATGAAGCGTAAACAACGCGTTTGACCTTCAGATCTACTGCTGCTTCAAGAATATTAAGTGTACCGTTTATGTTTACATCATTTGTTGTAATGGGATCTTTTATAGATCTCGGCACGGAAGGCAAAGCTGCCTGATGAAGAACAATGTCAATGTCCTTCAGAGAATCCTGAACTATATGGTAACTTCTGATATCTCCTTCCACAAGCTCAATATCTTTTTCCATTCCTTTTAAATTTTCTCTCTTACCCGAAGAAAAATTATCCAGAATTCTGACGGAATATCCTTTGTTCAATAATTCGGACGCAATATTTGAACCAATAAATCCCGCTCCGCCTGTAATTAAAAATTTCATTTATTTGTAGTGATATTAATTTGATTTGTTTACAGCTCCGCTAATAGACTCACATTTTAAAAATTTCAAGCCTTTCTATATTGTATTTTATACTAAATGACAAATATGTTTATTAAAAAACTTAAAAATTCAATCTAAACTTTAAGTATTCAGCTGCTCTATTTCATTAGAATTTAAAATTATACTAACTGAATATGAAAGCTCTTCCAGATTGACAGTTAGCTTATAATTTCCTCTGAATTCATTTACTATGCCTTTCATTCCCTTAAAATGTCCGTGAGAAACAATTATCGGATCACCCTTCCTGATCTTCTTGTCTTCTATACTGATTCTTTCAGGTTCTCTCAATGCCTGCCTTATAAACTTTATTTCATCTTCGCTGACGACAGCAGGTCTGTTTTGATAAAAAATATATTTCAAAGCCCCAATTGTATCTTTTATTGCATTCTTCCTTTCTTCTTCTGTTGCATATACAAAAACATATCCTGAAAACAAAGGTACTTTAACTTTTTTCTTCCTGTCTGACCATATCCTGATCTTCTCAGTAAAAGGACAAAAGACCTCAATATTTCTTTGTTCAACCTGAGTTACGACTATACTCTCTTTTCTTGGTCTGGTTTGAAGAACATACCAGTTTCTCATTTCTGATTTATCTGAAATCTCATTATTTGATTCCGCAATACTGACCATCAGCACTAAACATTAAGCTTTAATTATTTTGAATCCCGGTAAAACTCAAATTGATTATCAATTAGAATTTGCGATCGAAACAATTAAGATCCCGATAGATATCAACACTGCCGAAATGCTTAAAATAAAATTAATATTATCTCTTGCAAAATATCTGGGTTCTCCGGTAAATATAAGTATATCTCCCGGCATTAACGGTAAATTAATTTTGTTTTTAAAATTCCTTAGATCCTCCGGAGGAGAATCCCAAAGAAGATCATTATAATCTATATTAATTAACTTATCCTTTGTTTTTAAACTGTCGTTTTTCGGTCTGAAGAGTCTAATATCTTCAAGTTTCGATTCGGTTATGGGACCACCGCTGTACGAAATGAGATCCATTACTGTTGAACCCTTGGGGATTAAATATTTTCCGGGGAATTTAACATAACCCCAGATATTTACTTCTATGTTAACTTTGTTCTTGTCTCCGTAATTATAATATCCGCCTTGCTGCGAATTTATTTCATTATTTCCAACTTTCTCTCTGTCATTCTGAGAAAATAGTATGGAAGGTAAACTTAAAATTATGAGAATGCTGAAACGGAAATAAAATGATCTCAAATATCTATTGGATTGCATATAAAATTGAACAAACATAAAAAAAAATCAACTTAAATTAAAGTCTGAACTATTACTTAGTATCTTTTCATGAACACATGATTCAATTATTTTTTATATGCTGTTTTAAAACAATAAAATTATCAATTAGAACAAACAATACAATATCAAAAGCAATATTTAATACGTTGAATAAATGATTAAAAGGTTATATCTTTGAACGCAAAAATTAAGAATTTTCCTAATATAAACTAAATAATTCAAGAAAATTATTTAGTTTTTTATTTTCAATATTATTTTTTTTCAAGTTTTAGAAAACCGGCATTTTTAATGTCTGATATTCTGATTATCAGGTGCTGATACTTTAAAGTAACAATATCTTTTCTTAACAAATAATGAATAAACCCAGTATAAACGGTTCTATTAAAAATTCCGGGAACGGAGTTCATGAGTTTAACAATACCAAAGATAATTTCAGACATTATCTTAATATAATAAGAGCAAACATCCTCCCGGTAGCAATAATCACTTTAATTTTTATTATCCTTACTGTTATTTATGTATTTTACGCAAAAGATATATACAGATCTTCTGCAACGATAAAAATTAACCGTCCTCAGGGAAGCGTATTAAGCTCTAGTCTGATTCCGGAATTTCAGGATTTTATTACTGACAGATATATTTCAAATGAGATAGAAGTTCTTAAGAGTTACAAAATAAGAGAAGATGTTGCGAGAAATCTTCTTGATTCTTTTAAAGTGCTTCAGGATAAGAATAAATTTTATTATATCTTTAATCAGAATAATAATAATTCCGAAACGATCTCCATAACTGCACTTGCTGATATTTTAAGCGCTATTGTAAAGATAGATCAGAAACGGGGACTTGATATTGTTGATATTGTTGTCGAAAGTCCTGCAAGATATGAGGCTATGCTTACGGCAAATTTATATTCAAAGGTCTATCAGGATTTTTCACTGGACCTGTCGCGTGAAGAACTGACAAATCTTACAAGATATCTGCAGGAAGAAAAGGAAAAAAAGTATCAGGATCTTACACGTTCTGAAAATGATATTGAAGCATACCAGCAAAACGGCGGTCTTATTTTGCTTGATGCCCAGGTTAAAAATCTGGTTGACAATATCTCGCAACTGGAAGCGCAGAAAAATGCTGCAAGCATTGAACTCAATGCAAAGGAAAAAGAATATGAAAGTCTTTCGGGTGAATTAAAAAGAATAGACCCGACTTTAATTGATTATATAAAAAGCAAAGTAGATGAACTTTATATTAACGAAGTTCAGGCGGATATTGCAGAGCTTGAATCAAAAAGAGATATTGAAGCTTCAATACCCGAAGATGAAGCTTTAAGACAAAAAACCATCCGGGATTACAATAAAAAGATAGAACCTCTGCAGCAAACGCTTGACCTTAAATTCCAGTCACTGAAGAATAGTTTATTTTCCGGTACTCCTGAAGAGAGAAGACTGGTCGCGCAAAAAGTACTTGATGCAGAAGTTGGTGTTCAGTCATATGAAACAAAATACAACACGCTATCGAGAATGCTTGGTAAATATGAAGAACAGTTTTCAAAATTACCTACACAAAGCATAGAGTTTGCAAAGCTTGAAAGAAAAAAGAAAGCAACCGAGAAATTATATCTCATACTTGAAGAAAAATTTCAGGAAGCAAAAATAAATGAGAGAATAAAGCTGGGAACTGTTCTTGTTATTGCTCCGGGAATTGAAGCAGCCAGACCTTCAAAACCAAACAGAGTGCTGATAGTTTTTATGGGAGTTCTTCTCGGTCTTGCATCAGGTCTTGGATTTGCTTTTGCAAGAAATTATTTTGATCATACAGTAAAAAGCCCGGATGAGATAGAAAACAGAGGTATCGGTGTTTTATCATGGATCCCGACAATTGATGAGATAAAAAGCAAGATCCCTCAGCATGAATTCATCGTGATGAACAACCCTAAATCACCTCCTGCAGAAGCATTCAAAGCATTGCGTACCAGAGTAGAGTATTCAAAATTAGGGGAAAATCCTATAAAAACAATTTTGCTTACAAGCTCTGTCCCGTCCGAGGGTAAAACAACTATTTCCGTTAATCTTGCCGGAAGTCTTGCGCAGGCTGATAAGAAAGTTTTACTTCTGGATTGCGACCTCAGAAAACCGAGAGTACACAGTCTCATGGAAATAGAGAGATTTCCGGGACTGAGTGATTATTTATTTTCCAATGCCACACTGGATGAAATTACCAGAGAATCAGGTCTGAAAAATCTTGAAATAATTACAAGCGGCACGATTCCGCCAAATCCATCCGAGCTTTTAGGATCAAAACAAATGAAACAGTTTTTTGATAAGTTAAAGGGAATATATGATTATATTATCATAGACTCCCCTCCTTTTATATCAGTTACGGATGCTGAGATATTATTCAGGATCGCCGATGGTACAATACTTGTTCTGAGAGCCGGTAAAACTCCTGCAGATGCGTTCTACAGAACCTGCGATAAATTAATGAGCATTGATCAGCATAATTTCCTCGGTGTGGTATTTAATAACTTCAGCTACAAGAGTGCTTATGGATATTATTATAATTACTATTATTACTATTCACGTCCTGACGGAAAACCAAACCTAAACGGTAAGTCAGATAAAATATCAGATCCTGATAAGATATCTAAAAATTAAAACTTATTTAATATTCATTTACAATATTTACCTAATAAATTAAAAAACATCAGAAGGGAATTCTTTGGATTTAAAAAATAAAGTTATTGAAAATAAATTTTCAGTTGGCATCATAGGTCTTGGATATGTCGGACTTCCGCTTGCTCTTGAATTTGCAGGCAAAGGAATTAAGGTCATAGGTTTTGATCTGGATGAATTCAAAATAAAAAAGATATTAAAAGAAAAAAAATCTTATATAAAACACATACCGTCAGAGAAGATCAAAAATGCGGTAAATAAAAATACACTTACGGCAACGACGGATTTCAAAAGACTGAAAGATGTTGATGCAATTATCATTTGCGTACCGACTCCTTTAAATGTGAATCGTGAACCTGATATGAGCTATGTTGTGAATACTGCTGAGGTCATAGGGAAATACATTCGAAAAGGACATTTTATTTCTCTGGAAAGTACTACATATCCCGGTACGACCGATGAGATACTTCTGAAAATATTTGAAGAGAAAGGACTTAAAGTCGGAAAGGATTTTTATCTTTGTTTCTCACCTGAAAGAGAAGATCCAAATAATGAAAAATATTCAACCTCTACAATTCCCAAAGTCCTGGGAGGGGTTACAAAAAAGTGCACAGAGATCGGTAAACTCATATATGAGAAAGTTATAGTTCAGGTAGTGCCTGTATCTTCCACCAAGGCTGCTGAATCTGCCAAACTTCTTGAAAATATTTTCAGATCCATAAATATAGCCTTGGTAAATGAACTGAAAGTTGTATTTGACAAAATGGGAATCGATGTCTGGGAAGTAATTGAAGCAGCATCGACCAAACCTTTCGGATACACTCCATTCTATCCGGGACCCGGTCTCGGAGGACATTGCATACCTATTGATCCGTTTTATCTTACCTGGAAGGCAAGAGAGTATGAGATCTCAACAAAGTTCATTGAACTTGCAGGCGAGATCAATACTGCCATGCCCGAGTATGTAGTTCATAAAGTTAATCATGCTCTTAATGAAAATAAAAAATGCATCAAAGGATCAAAGATACTGATCCTTGGGCTTTCATATAAAAAAGACATTGATGATCTGAGAGAATCACCTTCCCTGAAACTTATCGAACTTCTTCAGGATGAAGGAGCAGTTGTCGATTACAGTGATGATTATGTGACAATGATCCCGAAACTCAGGAAATATGAGTTTAAAAAGAAATCGGTTCCGCTCAATAAAAAAAATATAGCAAAGTATGATCTTGTCTTACTCTCGACTGATCATACTTACTTTGATTATAAACTGATATTTGATAATGCAAAGATCATAGTTGATTCAAGAAATGCTTTTAAGAAATTCAAGGGAAAGAAGTTGTTTAAAGCTTAGTACATAATCAGTATTGAGTATTGAGTATTGAGTATTGAGTATTGAGTAAAACAATTATACACTTTATTACAGAAGATAGAAAAATGAAAATTAATGTATAGCCTGTTATTTAAATGTCAGGGATAAAATTAGCAGTGATCGGTTGCGGTAAATGGGGAATGAACCATGTAAGGACGGCTTATAATTTATTTGGTAACGGTTTAAAATATTGTGCAGACAGCGATGCTGATCTGAAAGAAAAAATAAACCGGATATCATCTGAAATAAAATTTACATCTGATATAAAGGATTTAATAGCTGACCCAGAAGTTAATGCAGTAATAATTTCGACACCTGCAGAGTCTCATTTTGAGATAGCAAAAGAAATGCTGCTTGCAGGGAAAAATGTGCTGGTTGAGAAACCAATAACTTTAAATTCAGATGAAGCAAAAGTTCTGAACAAACTGTCAAAAGAAAAAGGACTTATTCTGATGGTCGGACATCTGCTGCTTTATCACCCGGCTATTTTGAAACTTAAAGAATATCTTGACAGCGGGAAACTTGGAAAGCTGCAGTATATTTACAGCAACAGGCTTAATCTTGGAAACATACGAACGGAAGAAAATATATTATGGAGTTTTGCACCTCATGATATTTCCGTGATACAGTTTCTTACAGGCTGCATTCCGGATGAAGTATCTGCTACCGGAGCCATATTCGTTCAGGACGGGATACAGGATACGACTCTTACTTATTTGAATTTTAAAGGGAATGTTCATGCACATATTTTTGTGAGCTGGCTGCATCCGTTCAAAGAGCAGAGGCTTGTTGTCATCGGAGATAAAGCTATGATGGTATTTGAAGATACTTTATCCGAAAATAAACTTCAATATTTCCGGAAGGGATTTGAGATCATCGACGGACTGCCTGTAAAGAAAGATGCCGAATTTGAGAATATTGAATTTGATAATACTCAGCCGCTTGAAATAGAGCAGAATCATTTTGCTGAATGTATTAAAAACAGCAGTACGCCACGAACTGACGGTGTAAATGCAATCGAAGTATTGGAAACTCTCGAACGCGCACAGAAAGATTTGATCAAATGATTTTATGATTATGCTTTTAAACAACTTTTAACTTTAAACTTTTAACTTTTAACTTTAAACTTTTAACTTTTAACTTTTAACTTTTAACTTAATTTTTAATGCCCGACTTCAAAGTTCATCCTTCAGCCATAGTTGATGAAAATGTTAAAATAGGCAAAGGAACATCTGTCTGGCATTTCTCTCATATACAATCAGGAGCTGTGATCGGTGAAGGCTGTACACTCGGGCAGAATGTGAATATAGGTAATAATGTATCAGTTGGAAATTTCTGCAAGATACAGAACAATGTTTCTGTTTATGAAGGAGTAACACTTGAAGATTATGTTTTCTGCGGACCTTCTATGGTTTTCACAAATATCCTTTTACCAAAATGCAAATATCCACAGAGAGGTTCAGAATTTTATTCAAAGACTTTAGTAAAGGAAGGTGCATCAATTGGCGCAAATGCCACCATTGTCTGCGGAATCACAATTGGTAAAAATTCCATCATCGGAGCCGGAGCTGTCGTTACAAAAGATGTCCCGGATTATGCGCTTATAATTGGTAATCCCGGGAAATTAAAGGGATGGGTAAGCGAAGCCGGTGAAAGACTTGCCTTTGATGAAGCCGGAAATGCATTTTGTGAAAAATCAAAAAAAAGTTATAAATTGACTGATGGGTTTGTAAAGGAAAGACTAGATTAAATAATACAATAAAAAATATTTATACACTCAAAAATAAATTTAATAATAGAAAGGAAATACTTAATTAAATGAAACTAGCTATTGTTGGAACCGGCTATGTCGGTCTTGTTACCGGAACCTGTCTCGCCGATACAGGTAATGATGTTATATGTGTGGATAATAACGAAGAGAAAGTCGAAAAACTGAAGAACAATATAATGCCTATTTATGAACCTGATCTTGATACATATTTTGAAAGGAATGTTTCTGAAGGCAGATTAAGATTTACAACAGACTTAAAAGAAGCGACAGATCATGCTGAAATAATATTTCTTGCGCTGCCTACTCCTCCGGGAGAAGACGGTTCGGCTGACCTTTCATACATACTTGGAGTAGCAGATGAACTGGGTAAACTTATAAAGGATTACAAAGTGATCGTAAATAAAAGCACAGTACCTGTAGGAACTGCCGAGAAGGTCAGAGAAGCAGTTTCCAAACATACTGATGTTGAATTTGATGTGGTCTCTAATCCTGAATTTCTCAGAGAAGGTCTTGCAGTAGATGATTTCATGAAGCCGGACAGGATCGTAATCGGCACTAAATCTGAGAAAGCAAGAAAGATGATGGAAGTTCTTTTTGCGCCGTTTGTAAGACAGGGAAATCCTATAGTGTTTATGGATGAACGTTCTTCAGAGTTAACGAAGTATGCTTCAAATTCATATCTAGCTACAAGAATTACTTTTATGAATGAGATCGCAAATATCTGTGAAAAGATCGGAGCGGATGTTGACCTTGTAAGAATAGGAATGGGAAATGATACAAGGATCGGTAAAAGATTTTTATTCCCGGGTATTGGTTACGGCGGAAGCTGTTTTCCAAAAGACGTCAGCGCTCTCTATAAATCAGCCAAGCAATACGGATACGATTTTGAGATACTGGACTCAGTAATGAGAATCAATGAAATGCAGAAGACCGTGATCGTCCCGAAGATAAAAGAATATTTCAATAATGATCTTAAAGGAAAAAAGATCGCTTTATGGGGACTTGCATTCAAGCCTGATACAGATGACATCAGAGAAGCACCGGCTCTGTATATAATCGAGAAACTTCTCAGTGAAGGCGCAACTATTACAGCTTATGATCCGGAAGCCATGGAAAATGTAAAGAAATTACTGGGTGATAAGATCGAATATGTAACTGATCATTATGATGCTCTTAAAGATGCTGACGCTCTTGTAATTGCTACGGAATGGTCAGTCTTCAGAACACCTGACTTTGATAAAGTTACAAGGAATCTGAAAGCAAAAGTCATATTTGACGGAAGGAATCTTTATGATCTGAATCAGATGGAGAAGCTGGGATACTATTACAACAGTATTGGCAGAAGGCTGGTAAAGTAATAGGTA
>JAGQWH010000004.1:0-38289 GCA_020437545.1 Ignavibacteriota bacterium | reverse complement strand
TTAGGTATTAGGTATTAGGTATTAGGTATTAGGTATTAGGTATTAGGTATTAGGTATTAGGTATTAGGTATTAGGTATTAGGTAATTTTTAACTATTGTTCTGAAAACTGAACACTCCACATCGGTGGAAAACAAAATAACCAATTTACCAATTAACCAATTAACCAATTAACTAATTAACCAATTAACTAAAATCTAACGTGAAGTTAAAAATCTCAATCATTATCTTACAAAAAATTAACAGTAAATAATGAAGCTCAAAGATATAAAACGAATGCCTATGGTCCGGTGGTTTGATGTTAAGCAACTGGCATCAACAGGCATAAAAGTAATTTTTTCTACCATCATTGGTGAGCAGACTGACAAAAGGATAATTCAGGCTTTATCATCCGCAGGAAAAGACTTTTATGATTACAGTTTTCATTATAAAGATATTGACGGATCTCCCGTTGTTGATACAGATAATCCAAGAAAGGAAATGTGGCTCGATTATGTTTCAGATACAGGAGACGGCTGGAATTCTACTTACTCTGTTGCTTATTACGCTTCCAATCCTGAGCTTACATTAAAAGGCGATAGTAAATCATTCAATACCAAGCGCGGTGAAGTACTGGTTTTTGGTGGTGATGAAGTTTATCCTACACCTAGCAAAGATGCTTATCACAAAAGACTTATAGTTCCGTTTCAGACGGCATTCGGGGATGACACACCGGAACATAAGCCTCATGTCTTTGCAATTCCCGGAAATCACGACTGGTATGACGGGCTTTCTGCATTTTCAAAAATATTCTGTTCCGAGCTTAACAGGTATTTCGCGGGCTGGATATCACTGCAGCGAAGGAGTTACTTCGCGCTGAAGCTTACTTCAGGCTGGTGGCTCTTCGGTTCTGACGGACAGCTACAGTCTGATATTGATACGCCGCAGATAGAATATTTCAGATATGTCTGTGAAAATCACATGGAAAAAGGAGACCGCGTGATCCTTTGTACCTCCCAGCCGACCTGGATCTATGCACATAAATACAAAAAGTTCAACGAACCATATGACGAAAGTGATCTGATCTATCTTCAGGATGAGATACTTGCAAAGAAAAATATTGACGTGAAAGTATTTCTTTCCGGAGATCTTCACCATTACAGAAGGCATGAGGAAACCGGTGATATTGAAAAAGGACACCGGGTGCAGAAGATAATAGCAGGCGGTGGCGGAGCATTCATGCATCCGACGAATGATATTGATGTTTCTCTGATAACAGAAAATTACGGCATTAATAAGAAAACAAAACGCCGGTTCGCTCTGAAAGAAAGTTACCCGGATATTGAAACATCAAAAAAACTTACATTCAGAGATCTGCTATTTCTTTTCATCAATCCGGGTTTCGGGATCGTAACAGCTGTCCTTTATCTGTTCACCGTCTGGATGGTGGGAGCGGCGATAAACTATCAGGTTCCCACCGGGTTCCTTGATACATTTTATCTCACTGCAAAAGCGTTCAGGGATAACCCTTTTGTTGCTCTCTGGCTGTTAACAATCTTTATAATATTCATTACTTTTACCGATACGCATTCAACAATTTACAAATGGATCGGAGGAACGCTTCATTTTACCGCACATCTGATATGCATATTCTACATAGGCTGGGGAAGTCTGTATCTTGCTGTATATCTATTTCCGGAGAATCAGTTGTTCCAGTTCCTGTCCGCCGTATCAATGGTCTTAATACTTGGCTGGATCGCGGGATCATGTGTTATGGGAATTTATCTTTTCAGCTCGATGTATTTTTTCGGAAGGCATAACGAAGAAGCTTTCTCTGCATTGAAGATTCAGGATTACAAGAATTTCCTCAGACTTCATATTGATGAAGACGGAACGCTTACGATCTATCCTGTGAAGATAGAAAAGGTCGCGCGTAAGTGGCGTAACAGGAACAAGCATGATATAGAAAAAGATAATATAAAGTCTTACATAGTTCCGGAAGATGGTTCGGGTGCGGAACTGATCGAGAATCCGATTATATTGAAAAAGTGAGTTTTATAGAATTAAGAATTAAGAATTAAGAATTTCGATCGTCTTCTGGCTGAAAATATAAAAAATTTACTTCATCTTTCTAATCTGATGTATGGCTCTGCCTTTGTCAGATCGCGTTTGACTATTTTAGCAGCACCATACGTTTTGTATTCGCTACATTTCCGTCAATAATAAAGGAATAAAAATAAATTCCGCTTGGATAATCAGCTCCATTAAACTGAACATCATAACTACCTGCAGGTATATTTTCATTTATTAAAGTCGCAACTTCATTCCCTAGTATATCATAAACTTTAAGTGAAATATAATTGAACATTGAACATTTATAATTTATAATTGTGTTTGGGTTGAATGGGTTTGGGTAGTTTTGCGATAGAGAATAGTTGTCAGGAATTTCAGAAGTTGTATTTGAGAAGCCGGTAAGAACTCCGCCTGTAGTGGTTTTGAGGATAATTCCATTTGCTCCAACTGTCCATCCAACTAATGAATCCGCAAAGTAATTTGAAAAATAATTTATTGAAGCGGGGAGTGCAATAGAATTGATCCAGGATTCTCCCCCATTTGTTGTCCTTCTTATTCTATTTTGAGGACCAGCTGCCCAGCCTTTTTCCTGGTTTATAAAAAATAAACACCAGTTACCGCTGTTTCCCAATGGATATTCTGTCCAGATATTCCCACCGTCTGTTGTTCTTATTAAATATGATAAATCGACTGCCTTGAGATAAATAACAGACCAACCATTCAATGAATCAGCAAATTGCAACTGGAGCATAGGTGAGAACTCTCTATTATGTTTATATTGTTTAAACCAGTTTATACCACCGCTTGTTGTTTTAAAAATGCTTAATGCAGAATCACCTACCAAATTTGGATCTTCCGAACTTAACCAACCGGTTAAATTATTAATAAAAAATATGGAATAAAAATTTAAAGATTCAGGAAAAGTTAAATTGTTCCAATTGGATCCTCCGTTAGTTGTCTTTAACAAAGTTTGGTTTAAACCGGAAATAAAACCAGTTGCATCATTTATGAAAGAACTCGAGGTTAGAGAATTGTTTGTGTTACTATTTTGTCGGACCCAGCTTAATCCTGAGTTTGTAGTTTTCATAATCAGACTATCCGTTCCAATAACATACCCGGTATTTATTGAAGTAAAAGTGATTTTTATTAAATCATCTGTCGATCCGCTTGAAAGTTGAAACCAATTTGTCCCTCCATTAGTCGTTTTAATAATTACACCGGAATCTCCTGAAGCAAAACCTATTTGGGAATTTACAAATGTAACCGATTTTAAATCTTTATTTACCGGATTCAATTGTTGAAACCAACCTTCAGGTACGAGCTGGGAATAGGAAATTGTTGGATTAAGGATTAAATAAAATATTAAGATTATAAAACTACTCATAAAAATTAAGATCCATTAAAAATTATTGATGAATATTCTAAAATTAAGTAAGTTCATTGCTGAAGATAAATACAAAATTATCCGCTGTTCCTACCTTTAACATTACATTTCCTTCTATATCTTTATTTCCTATCAAACCATAATTTTTTATTTCAATGTCAGGTGTAGAAGTATTATAATATACTATTGCTCCATTGGAAATGATTTTTACATTTTGAAATGCCACGTTAGGTATATTTCCATTTCCGGAGTTTTTAAATAAACCGATTCCCTTGACTGAAGATCCAGAATTTACGTTTCTTACAGTTGCATTTTTTAAAACAAAGTTTGCAGAATCATAACTGAAAATAACTCCACCATCTCCCGTTTTGTTTCCTTCAATATAATTCGAAATAACCAATATTTGACTCGTAAATTGATTCAAAACTAATGCACCGCTATTCTTACTTATAATTTCATTTATCTTAATAAATCCTTTTACTGAAGTACCTCCAATTTGAATTGTCGCACCTTCAGTATCATTTAAAATTTCTGAATAGACTTTTCGTCCAATAAATATTCCTGTTCCCTGTGAAACTTCAATTCCACAGAGTGAAGTGTTTGTTCCCGCTAAGTTAGATATTTCATCAAAATATAAAATCAATTTCTGGTTATTATCACCTTGATTTAAGTGCACAGTTGAAATGACTCCGGATCTATTATTGATTGTTGTCATTTTTTTTATATTTGCTGTAATTGTACCGGCTCTGTGAGATATACAATGACCTAAATTTCTGCAAAGTATTTCATCTATTTTTATAAAACCGCTTCCTCTGGAAATAACTGCAGTCGATCCTGTATTAAAGTCACCTTCCAGTCCAGTTTCAATTTTTGTTACATTAATGTTAATAATTGAATTATTATTATTTAAAAAAATTGCACCTCCTCTTTTACTAAATACATTATTGCATTTCAAAAAGAATTTAGCTGCATTCGATGAGATACAAGATATTGTTAAACCTGGACTCTCATTTTCAATCAAATCACAATCTATGGATATTTTAGAGTTTGAGTTTGAAATTAAAATTGTATTGAGTAAAGAGCTGCTATTATTTCGTGTATTTTGTATAATTCCCATTCCATAAATATTACTTTCCACATCTACGTTGTTATCAGTAATTGTTGGCCCTGGTGCTGATGGATTATAGTCTATCACCACTCCCGGCATTATCCAGATATCTACTTTATCCTTTAATATAATCGTTTCATTCAAATCTGCTCTGATCTGTATCAGATCAAAATCAACAGCATCAGCTCTTGCCGAGGCATAGCTTGTATATAACGATAATGAACCGTCACGTTTGTATATTGCTACTTCTGTGGGATTTGGCATAGTCTTAATTACTTAAGTTTTTATTTTTATTTCAAAAGCACCATACGCTTTGTATCAATAATATTTCCGTCAACTGACAAAGAATAAAAATATATCCCGCTAGGAAATTTCTTGCCTTCGCTATTGGCGGAAAATTCAACTTCATAACTTCCGGCAGGTTTACTTTCACTTACCAAAGTCGCAACTTCCTTACCTACAATATCAAACAATTTCAATTCAACATTTCCCTGATTTGGTATCGTATAATTTATAATTGTACTTGGGTTGAAAGGATTCGGATAGTTTTGTGAAAGAGAATAGTTGTCTGGAATTTCAACAGAAGTATTTGAGAAGCCGGTAAGAACCCCGCCGGTGGTGGTTTTGAGGATTGTTCCGCTGTCACCGACTGTCCAGCCGTTGAGGGAATCTGCAAAATATACTGAATTATAATTTATTCCGGATTGAAAATAAGTTTGATTTATCCAGTTTATTCCTCCGTTTGTTGTAGCTTGGATAATTCTATTTTCAGTAGCTGCCCATCCTTTATTTTTGTTAATAAAATAAAGTGAGTTAACAATACTACCTGTTCCCGGGAAATTAGGTGTCCAATTACTTCCTCCGTTAGTTGTTTTAAAAATCGTAGCAACTGAAAAAGAGCTTCTACCTGAAAACCATCCATTTAATGAATCAATAAAGAATACCTCTCTAACTGGTGCTTGTCCATCAAATTGTATAAACCAATTTATTCCACCATTCGTAGTTTTATACAAACTCTGTGATCCTAAAACAACGTAACCACCAGTATGCCATCCTGTTGAGGAATTTATAAAATAAATATTAAAAAGAAATGATGTATTGGAATCAATTGAATCCCACGTGACTCCACCATCAATTGTTTTATAAATTTTTACATAGCCGGAAGTTGAAAAACTTTCTCCACTGGTAAAACCAATTTTGTCGTTTATAAAAAATACAGATATGAGTAAAACATTTGTTGTCAAATCACATCTATTCCAATTTATTCCACCTGTTGTCGTTTTAAAGAGAAAACCTGAATTTGCACTATCTCCTACTACATATCCAATGTTTTCAGAACTAAAATAAACTGAATTAAAATTTCCTGAAAAACCGCTTGACTGAGGAACCCAATTAATTCCGCCATTTGTTGTTCGAAGAATTATCCCGGAATTGCCTGCACAAATACCTGTAAGAGAGTTTACAAACTTAACCGAATTTAAAGATGTAGTAATATCTGAGTTTTGGTGGATCCATCCTGATTGGGAGAATGAATTGTTAATTGTTAAAACAACAAAAAAAAATAATATTATGAAGCAATATTTAAGATTTAATAAAGACATATAATTTATTAAAGATTAAGTTAAATCTTCATCAATAATACATTGGTAATTGTAACCTGAAGCTCCTGGTTTAGGCCCAATTTTTAAGTTTACTGCAGATTGAATTGTTAAATTTCCAAATAATCCATAATTATAAACATCTATAGAAGATCCATTTCCCAAAAAAATATTGCTTCCAACTTCTGATCCGGAAATGATTTTTACATTATTGAGTGTTACTATTGGATAAATATTTTCGAAGTAGATACCTTTTGCAGATGAAGAAGTACTTTTATTTATTATTTTAGCATTTTTAATAAAATAATTTCCTCTTTCTGTAGAAGAACCACTTGAGTAAATAACTGTTCCACCATTACCTTCAATATGATTAGCATCTATTGTAATTTGTTCATTAAAATCATTTAAAGTAAGAGTTACACCATTAACACTTGTAATATTATTTATTTTAAGATACCCTTTTGGCAGACCATTTGGGGTTTGGCCAGATTTTGAAATTTGTATTGTCGGTGCTGGATTGGATCCAAAGCTGTTTGTAAATGCACTTCTTCCTATGAAAATGCCTGTACCTTGATGATGTTCGATAGCAGTACTTGCACTTATTGAACCTGTTGATAAATTTAATATTTCATCAAAATACAATACTAATTTTTGTTCACTTGTACCTTGATCTATGTGGACAGTTGAAACAAAATTTGTTCGATTCATTCTTGATGTCATTTTCTTAATTCTTGCAACTACTTCGCCACCCCTTAGAGATAAACAATGTCCGAGATTTCTACATAAAATTTCGTTTATATTTATAAATCCGATTCCAAATATTAATAAGGCAGATGTTCCATATGTGGAATCGCCTGTTTCAACATCTGAAATTTTTAAATTAATGTCACCTATTACATTAAACTGTGTACTGCTAGTTTTCTTACCAATTACTATTGCTGAATTTCTTACATTATAGACTTTATTACATTTTAGATGAAATTTTTTAGCATTCACAACATCAATGCAAGGACCTTCGATTCCATTTGCGCTAGTGCCTCCATAAGCTTCAATGTAATCACATTCTACAGATAAACTTGAATTTGAATTAGAAATTTTTATGCATTCATACCATGTTGTTCCTACGTCTCGGGTATTTTTAATAATACCCTCTCCGTAAATTTTACACATTACTGCAACACTGTTATCGGTTATAGTTGCCCCACCATTTGTATTATCTATCACCACCCCCGGCATTATCCAGATATCTACTTTATCTTTTAATACAATCTGTTCATTCAAATCCGCTCTGATCTGTATCAGATCAAAATCAACAGCATCCGCTCTTGCCGAGGCATAGCTTGTATATAACGAGAATGAACCGTCGCGTTTGTATATCGCTACTTCGGTGGGAATTGGCATAATCTTAATTTCTAAAGTTTATAAAAGTTATTTTAAAAGTACCATACGTTTTGTATCAGCAACCTTTCCGTCTAACAATAAAGAATAAAAATATATGCCGCTTGGTAAATCATTTCCATTAAATTGAACAGAGTAAGTCCCTGCATTCTTTCGCTCATTAATTATTCGATTAACTTCACTACCTAAAATGTCATATATCTTTAATATTACAAATTTATTATTTGGTAATGAGAAATTTATATTAGTAATAGGATTAAAAGGATTCGGATAGTTCTGTTCAAGTTTAAATACAGAAGGATTCTCAAACGAAAATGGATTAACTCCTGTAGGTTGTGAATATTTTATTGTGAGAATATCTCTGTTGCTTGAACCTGTTACAAATATATTTCCTGAATTATCTACCGCTATAGCATTTGGAATATCACCAAATTGTCCGGAATAATCATATCTTTTAACCCATTGCAAAACACCGGAGGAATTGTACTTTACAGTTGCATAATCTTCATTTGTTCCATTTCCATCACTTTCCCCGGTTACATAAACATTACCAAAATTATCAAGTGCAATTGCAAAAGCAATATCATTTAGTCCGTTATTATAACTTGTTTTCCATAAGGTATCTCCATTAGTATTATATTTTATAGTTGTAAAATCATATCCGTGTCCTGACTCTGTACTGTTTCCTGTTACGAAAACATTTCCGCTACTATCAATTTCCATACTTCTTAGTTGATCCATATAATGTGATGATCCTTCATATCTTCTCACCCATTGCTCTTCACCTTCAGAATTGTATTTAACTGTTGCATAATCATAATAAAACATAGCACCAACGCTACTTCCGGATACATATACATTGCCAATTTTATCTACTCTAACTGATTCCGCTCCGTCATTATCATTCATTAGAGAGTTATAAAAAACAACCCATTGTTGTGTTCCAATATCGTTATATTTTATTGTAATGAAGTCTCCATTACTTATTCCAGTCACATATACATTCTCTGAATCATCAAGGGTAATCGAATATCCTTCATTAAAACTATTTGTACCTCTATTATATTTTGATATCCAATTTTGAATTCCAGTAGAATCATATTTAATCGTAATACATTCTCTGCCCCCAAAGGTATTTTGACTACTACCTGTAATATAAATGTTACATTTTTTATCAACTGTTAAAGCATATGAAACATCATTCTGATTCTCTACACTATTGTATCTTGCAACCCATATTTGTTCCCCTGATGAAGAATATTTAATTGTAGCACAATCCACAAGTGTACCTACACCTTCACTTGATCCAGTAATTATAATATTTCCGTCATTGTCTAGTTTTATAGTATTTCCAAAATCATAACCATTTGCAGATCCATTATAGTATGTTGCCCACTGTAAATTTCCTGATGGACTATATTTAATTAAACAAAAATCAATTACTGTTTCATTTCCTTGATTACCTCCAACATAGATATTTCCAAAACTGTCAATTTCCATTGACTTCGAAAATCCATTAGATTTTCTTACATTCCATTCCTGTAAAACTTGGGAATATATATTACAAACACATAGTAGCATAAAGTTTGAAAAAGAAAATATCTGTAATAATCTTTTCAATTTATAATAATGATTTACTGATTGTATATTTTTACTAAGTAATGTCATTGCTAATAATATATTTGAAATTTTCTCCTGTTCCTGTTCCAGTTCCTATTTTTAAAGTAATATGCATAGAGATCGCCTTTTTAACAAATAGACCTAAATTCTTAATATCAATGTTTGTGGTACTATTTCTAAAAATACTAAAATCATTTGTTTCAGTCCCTGTTACAATTATTAAATTTTCAATTTCGATTGTTTGACTCCCAGTATCTAAATATATTCCTATTGATGGACTACTTGTGTAAGTATTCGTTATTTTAGCATTCCTTATCAAATAATTTGAACCGCTTGCAGACCTTATCACACCATCATTCCCATTACTTCCTTCAATATAGTTTGCATCTATAATTACCTGTTCGTCAGAATTGCTGATGTTGATTCCTTTTGTCTCGCTTATTATTTCATCACTTTGAATCAGTGCAGAGATAATAATATTGTTAAGGTCAACTGACATTCCGTTAAGAGCATAAATTCTTCTACCGATCAAAGTAGCTATCCCTTCTGTTATCTTTACGGCATCGCCTCCGTTTGAATTGAGATTTTGAATTTCGTCGAAATAAAGTATGAGATTTTGATTCTGACTTCCATCATCAAGAAGTATGGTTGGATACCCGGCATTTTCTGTTTCAAGAGATGTGATCTTAATTATGTTAGCAGTTATGTTTCCGGCTTTAAAATCCAGACAGGATCCTTTACCTCCGCATATCAGCTCATCTGCACTGATAAATCCTGTTCCCTGTAATAAAAACAGGTGAACCGTTATTACCGGATCCATTATCCCCGGACTCTATCTTTTTAGTTTGCATATTAATATCACTACAATTTAGAATTTCAATTGCAGTATTACTTCGATTTATAATAGTTTGACAACACAGGTGAAATTTTGAAGCATCTGTAACTTTTACTGATGAACCATCTATAGTATCGGGAGTTACTCCACCTGCTCCGTCTATTGAATCACATTGAATGGAAATCTTCGAACCGCCGTGCAGAATTTTTATACATTCATAATAAGGACCTGTCGGATAGTTTTCAGCATATGTATTTTTTATAATACCGTTTCCGTATATACTGCAAACCAATGAAACATTATTATCTGTGATTGTCGGCACAGCAGTACTTACATCCAAAACTCTTCCCGGTGCAATCCAGATATCCACTTCATTTTTCAGTATGATTTGTTCATTCAGATCAGCCCAGATTTGTATCAGATCTCCTGCGCTTGCTGCTGATCTTGCCGCTGCATAAGTTGTATAAAATGTCTGAACTCCTGAGGATGCGTTTATTACTGCTGTCTCGGTAGCCATAAGAATTTATTTAAAATTAATAAAATCTATTTTAATAATATTTTTATATACAAATATGAAATCTTTATTTGAAAAGAATATACATTCAGAAAAATCTGATTAATCCACCACAGCGGATTAATTTTTATATTTTGTTCGCCAGTTGAGATTAACTTTAGCTAAGTTGAAGCTAAGATTAATCATTTCTAAATGCAATTACTATTTTCCTCGCAGGATACGAATTAGTCCTCCAAGGAAGATCACGCAATATCATCATATCTCACAAGCTCCCATTTCATATCCGTATTGCTGAATGAGAGTTCGCACAGCAGATCTTTATCCTTGCATGTCACGATATAGTGCATCACAAAACCCTCGCGCACGGGGATCTTCCAGCTCTGCAGCATTTCCGTGACCTTATAGACACTGCCGTTCCATTTGAATTTTACTATCTGTATTTTGAGATTATTGAAGTGTGCTATCACCTCCACAGGTTCGAATACCTGATTTACTGTTTCCATTGTGATTGTTTGTTTACCTTAATAATTTAAGGTAACTGAATTCAAAAGTCAATTTACATTTAGCGGGGAAAAGTAAAAAGGGGTGTTGAACTTAAGAACTTTACAAAAACAAAGTAATTAATTATTTTAAACTCAACTGAAACTCAAAAACTTATATCTTGGAAACAGCTAAACCTAAAAAACCGGTAAGCATACTGACTAAAATTGTACTGGGAATAATTATATTATCTACTCTTATTACAATTTATCTCACAATTAAACTTTTTGTAGCCGGTCATACTTTCAGATGAGTGATCCCCTTAAAGTGAAAGTGAAAGTCTGTTGCATAAGCAGCGTCAGTGAAGCTGCTCTTGCTGTTAGTTATGGTGCTGACGCACTGGGATTTGTTTCCAAAATGCCGAGCGGTCCGGGTGTAATTTCAGATGAAAAGATACTTGAAATAATAAAGACTGTCCCCTCACACATTGATAAATTCCTTCTTACCAGCGAAACGGAATCTTCTGAAATCATTCAGCAGCAGGAAAAATTCAAACCTGATACATTGCAATTAGTTGACGAGGTCAGCACGGAAGTTTATCATGATCTGAAAAATAAAATACCTTCGGTAAGGATAGTACAGGTAGTTCATGTAAAAGATAAAAGTTCAGCAGAGTATGCGATAAAAATTTCCGGGTTTGTCGATGCAATATTACTGGATTCCGGAAATCCGGATCTGAGTGTAAAAGAACTTGGAGGAACGGGTAAAGTTCATAACTGGAATATAAGCCGAATGATCAGAGAGAAAGTTAATGTTCCCGTTTATCTTGCAGGAGGTTTGAATGCAGAAAATGTAAAAGAAGCCATAAATACCGTCAGTCCTTATGCAGTGGATCTTTGCAGCGGAGTCCGGACTGACGGAAAGCTGGATGAATCAAAGTTAGAAAAATTCTTTAATGCCGTAAGAAATACCTGAATAATAATTAATTCTGATCACTTGATCAGGATCATCTTCCTTGTCTGACTGAAATTTTCAGTTTCAATATTGTAAAAATAAATGCCGCTTGATAAATTGCTTCCGTTAAATGTTACAGAATAACTTCCCGCCTTTTTGAATTCATTAACAGGCGTATCAACAAGTCTTCCGTTCATGTCATAGATCTTTATCTTTACATTGACATCTTTTGCAAGTTCATAACGGAATTTTGTAACCGGATTAAAGGGATTGGGATAATTTTGTTCAAGATTGAAATTCTCCGGAATTACCTCAAACGGATCTCCCAATGCTGCTGTATTCCTGTTATACTTAAAAGAAATTTCAGCAGAATATTCTGATGTATTGAATGAATTATCAACAGTCTGCACACTCCAGTAATATGTTCCTGAATCCAATCCAATAATATGTATGTTGGTATCATTATCTGTATTTCCGTGTCCGGGTAAAATACTGAATCCATTGACTCCTGATGCAGAAGGTGAGATTATCTCCGATCCGCCTGGAGTAGTTCCGAGTCTCAGATTATAAGTCAGACCGGGTGAAGGTGTATTATTATCGAAACCCGGGAACCAGCTGAAATGAACGATCAGATTATCAAAAGTCGTTGTAAGTCCTTTAGGCTCAACCGGAGCATCATTAGCAACCGGAATAAGGTTTTTATAAACAGAAGAAATATTCTTGTTGCCTGAAGTACTATGACCTGCTACAAGAATATCCAGTTTGAAATCATTATTAAAATCACCTATCGAAACATTTCCGTATGTAACATTCGGAAGCGAGTTTTTTACTTCCGTGAAAGTCCCGTTATTGTTTCTGAAAATTCTCGTCAATCCCTGAGAATTTCCGTAAAAATTTCCTGTCATTAAAATATCAAGGTAACCGTCATTATCAAAATCCGACCAGAGAACATTTCCCAAAGCAACACCCGGAAGTGATGCAAAATGTTCGGAGAAAGTGCCATTCCTGTTATTATGAAATATCATAACTCTGTATTCCTGCACTCTAGATAATGGCGCTGCTGTTTCACCATTGATCAGAATATCAGCATATCCGTCTGCATTGAAATCTCCCCATGAAGCTGATCCCTTAGACATTCCCGGAAGAAGAATACCGGACTCTGTAAAAATGTGATTCTCATTAAGAAAGATCTTAGTCACAAATGATTTCTTACTCTCATCAGACTGTCCCGACATAAGCAGATCCTGATCTCCGTCCTTATCAAAATCATAAAACTCCATAGTCGAATTATACAAAGCCGGAAGCGATATATTCTGTTCTGTAAATAATCCCATATTGTTCTTATACAATTTTATCTGCGGAAATCCTTCAGCGTCAAGTCCTGTCAAAAGAACATCAGGCATTCCGTCATTATTATAATCAACCCATTTTACGGATCCTGAATGTATGTTTACAAATCCGGGATCAATTTCAGAAAATCCAAAAGGCATATTATTTTTATAGATCCTTGATATTACTCCGCTGTGATTCAGAGAATATGCGCAAACCACCATATCAAGATCCCCATCCAGATCATAATCTCCCCAGGAAACAGATGCACTTGTTACATGCGGAATACCCGTATTAACAGGTGTAAATTCACCGTTCCCGTTGTTCAGAAATACATGAGTACCCGGACTTAAAGAATCGTCTTCACCTGATACAAATATATCAAGATATCCGTCATTATTTATATCCAGCCAGTTTACTTTGCCGTGAGATAAACCCGGCAGATCAAGGTCCAACTTTTCAAAAGTCTGCCCATATGATAATGGAGCATAGAAGAAACTGCATATAAAAAACAGAACTGAAGCAGAAAATATTTTACTTTTCATTTTGACTCTTATTATTTAAGATAATTTAAGACAATTTTTAACCTAAAGTGAATCTTAAAAATTTCATAACATAGAAATTGGTCATAACCCGAAAATCTGCGAATTTTTGTGTATTGATACTTCCGGGTTAATTTAAGTAATTTAGTATGAACGAAATTTAAAGCAAATTATATAAAAATAATATAACGCTGTTAACATCCTTAGGAAAACCGTATGAAGTTTTAAAGATAAAACTTTCAAACCGTTATTTATATACAAAATTGATCAACGGATATTAATTAATTGTAAAATGAAAACACCATCAGAAGATCTCTGGAAATTAATTCACTCACTTAACATATCAGAAAAAGGCTATTTTGTAAAATTTGCTAAAAGGCATTCACCGGAAAAGGAGAACAATTATATTAGATTATTTGATGCCATTAACAGTCAGACTGAAAAATATGATGAAAATGAGATTAAGCTTAAATTTAAAAATGAAAAATTCATTAAACAGCTTACCTCGGCGAAGAATTATTTATATAATATGATCCTTAAGAGTCTTGTCAGTTATAATGATGACAAATCAAGCGAAAGTGTACTCTCCGGAATGAAAGAACAATATACGATATTATTTCAAAAAACATTATTCGATCAGGCTGAATCAATATTGAACCGGGCAAAGAAATTAGCCAGAGATGAAGACAGATTTACGAAGCTGATAGATATTTATAAAGATCAGAAAAATTTTGATTACAGAAAGATAACCGAGCCGGACTTTGAACAATATGTGGAAGAGTGTAAAAAAGAAGAACTGGATATTCTCGATAAGCAGAAAAACATTGCAGAGTATAATGCACTTTATCTGAGAATGTCATCAATATTTAAAAAAACAGGAATAGCCAGGAATAAGAACGATATAAAACTGTTTGAGAAAGTAATGAAAGATCCTCTCATGAAGAATGAATCCCATGCTAAATCCGTAAGAGCTAAAAATCTGTTCTGTATATTGAATTATCTTTTTTATTATTGCACTTCAAATAATGAAAAAGCATTTGAATTTGCTCAGAAGAGACTGGCATTAATAGAAAATAATCCGGATAAGATCGCAGGTGGTATGAAAGAATTCCTTTATGCATTGAGTGATGCAATTGCTATGTCATATAATCTTAAACGTTTTGATCTTTGCATTTCCTATCTCAGAAAACAAAGAGAGATATCAGATAAGACCGGTGCTTTATCAGCCGGAACTCCGAATTTTCTTGAGATGTATTTTAAATCTTACAGTTTTGAGCTGAATATTTATATTATATCCGGTTATTTCAATGAAGGTCTAAAAATAGTAGATGAAGTACAGGACTGGCTGAAAAAATATTCCGGCAGGATCAATAAATCCGAAGAACTGAAAGTAATATATTCAATTGCTTATTTGTATTTCGGTGCAGGCGACCTTTCAAAATCATTATACTGGTTAAATAAGATCCTCAATGATAAATCAGAAAACCGTCTTGACTACAAAGCATTTGCAAGAATTATGAATCTTATAATTCATTATGAACTTGAGAATTATGATCTTATGGATTACGAATACAAATCCCTAAAAAGATATCTTACTAAAAAAGATAAACTTTATGAATATGAGAATTTAATTATTAACACATTGAAAAAACTTCCTGATATCAACGATAAAAAAGAAAGAATCTTTCAGCTCGAATTATTAAAAAATGAAATAATTTTAAAATTGAACTCCAGTGAAGGCAGTGATATAAAAGCCCTGGATTATTTTGATATCCTGTCATGGATTGAGAGCAGGATCCAATCAAAAACTTTCAGCGATATTATTAAATCCAATTCCAGAATAAAGCTGTCAGATCTGAATTTCTGAATTTATCCGGTCTGAACTTTCCCTTCTTTAAACAATTATCACTAAAAATTCCACCATTAAACTTCCTGATTAAAACCTTAAAACTACTCTTTAGCCAATACTAACCACAATAAAAACAGTAATTTATCTCCGATTTCTATGTTATGACATATTTTAATTTTTTCTTTGGGCTTTCTGCAGTTAATTTTGTACAAGTTCAAACAAACAATAATGAAATACAAACTAAAACATAAAAAAGGAGAAATGACATGAAAAAGCTAATCTATGCAACATTAATGATTGCAATATTTTTTGCATCAGGAACAATCTTCAATTCTCAGAATTCACTTAAAGCTGAGCAAAGTGAAATTCAGGTTTTGAATCCGTTTAATCTTTTGTTTCCGCCAACCGGTCTGAGACTGGAAACCGAACCGGGAAACAATACTCCGATCGACATTACCTGGACTTCTGCCGGTGCAAATGCAACTTATAAATGGAAATTCGGTGCACCAACTATAAACAGCGTAATACTTAATCTGCCATCCAACACAAATGGCACAGCAACAGCACTGACTGTTACACCTGCAGCTGTTGATGGTATTTTAGCCGGACTTGGATTAAATCCTGGGGATTCTGTTTCAGGGCAATGGGCTGTCTGGGCATATGAAGGCAATGATTCTATAAAGTCAGTTGAAACATTTAATATTACATTTAAAAGAAAAGTAGTTCTAAATCAGTTTAACTTATTATTTCCCCCGGCAGGTATTACTTTAGTGACCTCACCCGAGAACAATACACCGGTAAATATCACATGGGGAAATTCATCCTCAGGAGCTACATACAAATGGAAGTTCGGTGCTCCAACAATCAGCTCTGTCATTCTGAGCTTAGCATCGAACAATTCAGGAAGTGATACTATGCTTACAGTTACACCTGCAGCAGTTGACGGAATTTTAGCCGGACTTGGATTAAATCCGGGAGATTCAGTATCAGGTCAATGGGCAGTATGGGCATACAATGGAAGTGATTCTTTGAAATCTGCTGAAACTTTTAATATAACATTCAGAAGAAGTACATTGTCAATGTTCAATTTGCTTTCACCACCAAGCGGTATTACATTCCTGGCGGAACCAAATAACAGTACACCTGTAAATATACAATGGAGTAAATCTGCTAATGGTGTGACATATAAATGGAAATTCGGTGCTCCGATGGTAGAAAATACCATACTTGATCTGCCTTCAAACAACAACGGAGCTGACACGGTACTGACAGTTACACCGGAAGCTGTTGATGGTATTCTTGCAGGATTAGGTGTAAACCCTGGTGATTCAGTTAAAGGTGAATGGGCAGTCTGGGCGTATCTTAACGGTGATTCGCTGAAATCAACAGAGACATTTGACATAACATTCAAAAGAGATAATAAGAGCGGCATAACTCAAAACGGAACCGGAATACCTGACAAATATGCATTATCACAAAACTATCCGAATCCGTTCAATCCATCTACAAAAATTAATTTTGAACTGCCGCAAACGGGCAATGTGAAGATACTGATATATGATATGGCAGGAAAAGAAGTGGCTGTTCTCCTGAATGAAGTTAAATCAGCAGGATTTTACACTGTAACTTTCGATGGTTTTAATTTATCAAGCGGAATATACTATTACAGAATCAATGCTGAAGGTAACGGAAACAATTTCACAGACACAAAAAAAATGATGCTGATAAAATAACTTTATTAAATTTTCACTAATAGTACTAACCTGTTGTCGTAGAAATATGACAGCAGGTTTTTTTTGTTATAATGATTAAACAGTTTTAAATTAATTATCCGAAAAATACATCTCCGGATAAAACTTTTCTGTAAAATACAGATCCTGCCAGCCCGGATTTGATCTGTCGAGGATCAAGCCTTCCAGTGCGCCGAGTGTATAAAAGCAAACCCTGCCATCTTCCTGAAGAGACTGAGTATCTGCTTTGCGTAATAGTTTACTTAATATATCTTCATAAAAAGATTCCATAGAAATGTAGTCTTCGAGTTCTGATAATTCTTTCGACGGCTTATAAATATCCTTTATCTTATCTGCTATTTTTATCTCAGTATATCTTGCAAGTCCCTCCTGCCAGAGCTGAAAAGAAAAATACTTGTAATCGTTATCATTAAGCATGCTTTTAAATTTTGCTCTTTCTGCTTTATACACACCCAGGTTAATATTGAATTCCTTATCGCTTTCTGAAAGATAGGTCTTCTTTGCTGACTGTGTTAATTTTTGATACTGCTCAGATATTTCCTTATTATCATAGGGGAAATTATAGTTCAGCATCCACATGCCTGATTCATCACCGCCTGCAAGATCGAGTGCATTAACAGATTCATAATAATCAGGTTGAGAATACTGTAGCTGATGGAAGTGTTCATGAACAATCGTTATGATCCAGTCCATTGTCGGACGGCTTGTGTATTCCGGTTGACCGACAACAATAGTCGGAATTCCGTTTACAGCAGGGAATGTTGCCAGCATGTTATTGCTGAACTGTCTTGGGCGGGTGAATATTTCTCCTCCAATAATAGTATCATAGCCGATCGATTTAAAATCATCCGTTGGGTTTGGAAGATTCATTAAATATTCATTATCATTTGTGACTAGTATAATTGCAAACGGAGCACTGTCAAAATTTTTCCAGACCAAATCCCCATAATCATTTGCAATTCTCACCGCCTCACGGATCCTTAGTTTATCTTCATGCCTGAGTTCCGTACTGTCTGATTTTGAAAACAGTAAATTTGTGATAGATAAAAAGTAAAATAAAAACAGTATAACTGTCAGGTTGTGAATTTTTGAATTCATAGCTAAAAAATTTTCTATTTCAACAAACTAAACAATCTAAACAATCTGTTTTAAATTGAAACTAACTACAAAAAAGATATCATCTCATCTCTAAGGGATGTATAAACTTTATCAGAACGGTACAAAAATTAAAAATTATCTTAAGTCATCAGCAATTCGTTATTGCAAATTGCTCCATACACTCTATACTCTATACACTCTATACACTCTATACACTCTATACACTCTATACACTCTATACACTCCACACACTCCACACACTCCACACACTCCACACACTCCACACACTCAACCAATTAACCAATCAACTATTTAACCAAAACCATACTCTTTGTCTGCACAAACCCATCAGTCTGCAGCTTATAAAAATAAATCCCGCTGCTCAATCCTTCTCCCGAAAAATTCACTTCATAATTTCCGGTGTTTTGTTTCCTGTCAACCAAAGTAGCAATTTCAGTACCCAGTGAGTTATATACTTTCAGTGAAACTAAACTAAGACCTCCGTTTTGAGATGCAACAGAATATCGGATCACTGTATTAGGGTTAAAAGGATTAGGATAATTCTGAAACAGTTTAAAATTTTCAGGAATCTCAGATAGTAAATTATTTATGCTTACCGGAGTTGAAACGATTCCAGAATAACATTCCATATCAAAACCACCTGCTCGTTCGTCAGTCCAGACAGGAATGATCAGGTCATTGTAATAATCTACTCCGATATAATCTCCGAATCTTACATCGAAATTAGGCTGAGCTGTAGGAGTTGGAACGGTACTTACAAGTAGATTAAGAAAAGTCAATCCACCGTCAGATGAATATGCGACATAATTTTCTATAATAGTATTGGAAGAAGTATTTCTGGAATCAAAAAAAGTGATGGCAATATTTCCTTTTTCATCAACAGCGATCCATGGCCAGCACTGAAGTTTACCATTACCGACAGGATCATTATTGACTCTTACGGGTGCTGACCAGTTCACTCCCCTGTTGGTCGAGCGGGTCAGAAATACATCCGGATCTCCGTTACGCGAATCACAGAATGCCACATAAACATTACCGCTGTTTGGACCATTAGTAATATCAGCAGCAATAGAAGGAAAAGTTACACCGCTTGAAGAAATGGGAATATCCGGAGGAGTCCCCTGAGCAATATTTTTATCAGTGCCAAAAGTAATCCCGCCGTTTGTTGATTTATCAAACATTACAATATCATTAGCTGTATTACCGTCTAGCCAGGTTACATATACTTCACCGTCAAGACCTACAGCGACATCAGATCCCTGATTGCCTAAGTTTACGTCACTCACAGGTACGGCTGCAGTCCAGTTAACTCCTGCATTTGTAGATTTAGTAAGTTTAATTCCTCTGACTCCGCTGAATCTTGTCCAGCTTATATAAATAGAATTCAAATAAGGACTACCCGGAGTAAAATCCGTTTCCATGTATTCTTTATCTTCAGAGCCGTCATTGGCGATTAGGTATGCATTAGGAAAAGTAACGCCTCCGTCAGTTGATTTATAAATAGCGAGAGCCCCAGTGGATCCGATACATATTACAGCAATATAAAAATTTCCGGCTGAGTCTGTTGTAACTACCGGATCACTGTTACGCGGAAATCCCGGAAGTAAAGTAGAATCCAGAAGCCTGCTTACTGCCCAGGTATTTCCTCCGTCTGAAGAATAACTGTATCCGACTCTTCTGTTTGCTGGTGTAACGCTGATCCTGAAATCTCTCCATGCGGCAACTACTCTGTTAGGATCTTTTCTGCTGATCTTAACGGATGTTTCATTCTGAGGTGCCGGATTATCGGAAACATTATAATTTACAAAAACTGAAGAAGTTGTATGAGGTATATAGTCGGAAAATGATTCACTCTTAAATTCTTTTTCCCGTGTCTCTTCATCCAGTGGTTTTCTGAATCTTTGAGCACTTTCATCCTGAGAGAATATATCATTGAAGGAAAAAAATATTACTAAAAAAAGGAAAGCTATAATTGTTTTTGTCATGATCTTTAAAATTTATTTATTCTCTATACTGAATATCTTTATTTTTTGTTACTCTTGTATATTTTACTTGCAACCATTCCGGCAATTATTCCATATATCAATCCTATGAAAGGTCCCAGAAATATAATGACAGAAGTCGTAGGCATTGCACCGGTTATGTTTGTAAAACCATCAAGGGATTCCTTATTATTAAGAAGGTAAGTATCAAACATTACTGCCTGAATTACAGAGATAAGTATTCCACTGAATAAACCAACCAATACTCCATTCATAAAAAGCTGTGTATTGCTTTTTTTAGCAATTACATACCCTGATACAACAGAGAATATCAGCATTACAAGTGGCATGAAATTACTGTTAAAAATTCCAAATACTGAAGCAACTCCAATGACTATGCTTGCTAAGGATAGATATAAAATAATTTTCCAGTTCATATATTTTTTAGTTTAATTTATAAAATCTTTTTATTTTTAATTTTTATTTTAAGGAATCCAGTTTATTTCTTGCATTTTCATCTCCGGGATTTATCTTCAGGATCATTCCCAGATACTCCTTTGCTTTTGATTTATCCCCTTTGGAAAGAGAGATCGAGGCAAGTCCGTTAAGGGCATTTATATTTTCACTGTCAGTTTTTATTGCATCCGTAAAATATTTTTCAGCCTGTTCGGGTTTATTCATTTCATTATAACACATTGCAATATTGTTCATGAATCCGGATATTATCTTTGGATCCGTATTCAGACTTATAAGTCTCTCAAGATCCTGAATGGCTTCGTTATATTTTTTTTCATTAAAATACTGATAGGATCTTCTTTGTAAAAGATTGATCTGATAGCTTTTTGTTTCTTCATTCTTAAACTCCTGTGTATTCAGACTGATGTCTGTATCACCGCCCGATTTTATTCTTTCAAGAATTGCAAGCGACTCTTTATAATTAGGAGCAATTTCCTGAAGTCTTTCAAGCATCATAATTGCGCTGTCTTTTTCATTTTTCATGTTGTATACGGTAGCCATCTGAAAATATCCGTCAGGTGCAAGAGAGTCGATCTGAATGCCGCGTTTGAATCTCATTTCCGCCGAGTCTATCTTTCCGTTGAGCAGATAAACCAATCCTAAATTGTGATGAGCAAGCACATTATTTTCTCTTAATAAAATTGCTTTTTTATAGAATTCTTTTGCATCGTCATATCTTTTATTATTGGCATAAATATTCCCTTCATTTACGAGAAGAACTGTTCCATCAACACCCTTTGCTGAAAGGTATAATGAATCATTATCTTTCCAATCGATATTTCTTAAATATGTGAGATAACTCAATGAACCTATGATAATAACCATTCCGATCGTCAGCATTGAAAAATCCCTTTTTGAACTTCCGACCATAGCAAGATGACAGATAAGAAGTACAAGTGCAAATGATGTGAAATATAAAAATCTTTCCGCCATTAGATTCATCGTTGGAATAATGTTCATAACCGGAGCAAGAGAAATCAGAAAGAAAAATATGCAGAAAGAAATTATGCTGTCTTTTTTATAGAAGTAAACTGCTATAAAGATCAGAAATACGACAAATAAAAAAGATAAAATTACCGCAGAATCAATAAGCGTTTTTGCATCAGGGATCACACCGTTATAATGATACAGAAGCGGGAATGGCGCAAACAAAAGCCGGAAATAAACAGGTATTGTCTTTATCATCGTACCGATCACTACAGTGTAATCTTTACCAAAGAAATAGAGATAAGTCTCCCTTTCAGGAATGTCTGCAAGCAAAGAGTATCTCAGTATCAGATATATGATTGTCACACCAAAAAACAGAACGTAATTGATCACATTCTCTTTAATATAATCCATGTCCTTTTTTCTGTATACAAGGTCATAAAGAAGAATTATCACTGGCATAGTTACTATCATTTCTTTTGTAAGTAAACCCGTTACATAAAAAAATAATGACAACCCCAGATAAAGATAATTCTTTTTAATTGTCTTCTCTCCGGGTTTTTCTGTTCTGCTGCCATCGGATTCCCTTGTGAATTCTATATAAAACAGAAATGAAGCAAAGAAAAACAATGTAACAAGCGAGTCTGTCCGGCCGCTTACCCAGCTTACCGCTTCAGTATGAATAGGATGCACTGCAAAGATAAGCGTTGAAAATAATGATATCAGATTCCGGTATTTATACCGGTAGAAAAGAGTAGATAATATTTTGAATAAAAGTAGGCAGGATATTATATGAATAATTATATTGGTCAGATGATAGCCATAAGGATTAAGCTCCCAGACGGAGTAATCGAGAGCGTAAGTTGTAGAAATTACCGGTCTGTAATATCTTCCTATAACTTTATGAAATCCCTCTTCAGCAGTAAAATACTTAGGTATGTTTGATAAATCCCTTATTGATGTATTGCCAATGATCACACTCTCATCATCAAAAACAAAGTTATTCTCTAAGGTATTCTGAAAAACGAGATAAGTAACAACTATAATTATAATATAGCAGTAAATAGATTTGAATGTACTCAATCTTTTGAATTATTTTATTGGTCAAAATAAAGATTATTATTAAATAATGCAGTGTAAGATTACAGAATTACATATTTCGCAAAGTATCTCAGAGAAAATTCTTGCATAAGATAATTCAATCTGTTATAAATCATTAAAGTCTCAACTAACTGTAATATAGAAACGGCTTATACCGGGAAAGTCAGTCAAAATTATATTTTAATATTTATTGAAATTCCGGATATTGGCAATCACTAAACTAAAAAATCAATATGTCTAAAAACAGACTTGAAGCATTCAGTGACGGAGTACTTGCCATTATAATTACAATAATGGTTCTTGAAATGAAAGTACCTCACGGTTCCGGCTGGGAAAATCTTACCCCTTTAATACCTGTGTTTATAAGTTACCTGCTCAGCTTTTTGTATCTTGGAATTTACTGGGGAAATCATCATCATCTTCTTCATACAATCTCAAATGTGAATCCGTCTATAATGCTGGCAAATCTTAATCTGTTATTCTGGCTTTCACTGATTCCTTTTGTAACGGGCTGGATGGGTGAGAATCATTTCGAATCCAATACAGTAGCATTGTATGCTGTTTTACTTTTGTTATGCGGATTTGCTTATTTCATTCTTCAGAAAGTAATTGAGAATAGTCTTGATGATAATTCGCATATAAAGAAAGCAATGAAAAAATTATTTAAAAAAGAAATGATCTCAATAGCAGCATATACAATCGCTATTCCGCTTGCTTATATAAATTATTATATCTCCGGATTTTTATTCTTTGCAACTGCCGTTCTCTGGCTTATACCTGACAGAAATATTGAAAAAGCCGTGAAGAATTGATTGTCTTAATTTATAATCTTTAAAAATTTTTAACCGGTTAAGAAATTTCAAATTAATTTTAACTGAAATATTTTATTTAATATAATTTCAAAAAAGACTTGAAATTTTAAATCATACCTTTTATACTTTCTACCTACAAAAAATTTTAGTAAAAACCATTTCACTATCGAATTTAAGATAATGGTGTATTACTAAGATTTTTATTTTTTAAAAAAATCAAAAAATTAAGAAAGGAAAGAAAAATGAAATCAAAACTACCTATCTATTTTTTACCGGTATTAGCTCTGGCTTTTCTGTTTTACTCATTTACAACTGCGGATAATTCATCCGTAAACTCAACTTCAGGATCAAATGTATTGGTCATTGTGCATGATTCTGCCGGAACAAGTGTTAAAAGAGATGCAGACAGAGATACTCTAAGAAAATATCTTCCAGCAGCTGTCGGAGGTTATACTATGATTACAGTTGACACTTCCACTTCTTTACCGGATCTAACCAGTTATGACCTGATAATTCTTCAGGAAACCAGTTTTGACACAGGCAACAGAAGATATCTCGGAGCAACAGCAAGAGGTCAGTTAAAAGCCTGGCTGTCTTCCGGAACAATGGTAACTAAAAAGAAATTAGTCAGTATCGGTGCCGATCAGGGATATAACTACAGCAGATCAGGAAGTAATGGCAGAGATCTGGAATTTGCCGAGACTTACTGTAAATTTATCTACAGAGTGGATAATGCACCGGGAACAAGTTCACCATCCGTAACAGGAACAAACATTGACATTTCAAATACCAGAAATTTATTATCAACTGTACCTGGCGGCGGTTACTGGCCTGATGGCAGTTCTATGTTTGCAGGCGGAGTATCTTTATACAAATATCAGAATCACGGTGATCTTGATACTTTAGCCGCGATCGGTCACATTGATGATGTTTACCTCACCGCTACTATGTTCGTTGATCCCAGATATTTTGACGGCGGTTTTGGTGATGCTTTAAATGCTTTAGTTGGTTGGGTTACTTCAAATGACCCTCTTCCGGTTGAACTTACTTCATTTGTTGCTACAACAACAGGAAATGACGTAGATCTTAGCTGGACAACTTCTTCAGAGATCAACAATTCTGAATTTGAGATCGAAAGATCAGCAACAGAAAATGAATGGACTAAGATCGGAACAGTTGCCGGTAACGGAACTACAACAAGTCCGAATTCCTATTCATATTCTGATAAGGGATTAGCTTCCGGATCTTACAGCTACAGACTTAAGCAGATCGATTTCAACGGTAATTTTGAATATTTCAATTTAGCCAATGAAGTTAATGTTGGAATTCCTCAGGATTTCAAATTATCACAAAACTATCCGAATCCTTTCAATCCCACTACTAAGATTGAATATTCATTACCAAATGACGGATTTACTGTGTTAACTGTTTTTGATAATTCAGGAAGAGAAGTTTCAAGATTAGTTAATGAATTCAAGACTTCAGGATATTATACTGTAAGTTTTGATGGTTCATCATTATCAAGCGGATCTTACTTCTACAGACTGGAAGTCAAAGGAAATAAAGATTTCACTCAGGTGAAAAAGATGATACTTGTAAAATAAAATTAATACTTTACATAGCGTAAATAAAAAGACCGGAAGTAGAAATACTTCCGGTCTTATTTATATAAACAACAATGTGAATTTACCAATTCAAAAAAATAAAACTATGCTGAAATGATACGTTTTCTGATAAAATTGATTTGTCCTCTGTGATTTATCTCATCTTCAAATGTATGAAACCACATAAAGTAATTATTACCTGTTTGACCCCAAAGTTCTGACTCTTTATGAAGCCAGGCATCATCCTTCTCTTTGAATAATTTATTTGTTTGATTTCTGATCTCTTCAAGCCGGTTCAGATAATAATCCAGAGAATTTCCCCTGATCTGTTCACGGCCTTTTTCACCGAGATCCAATGCAGCTTCCCAGATTTTAAATTCTTCTTCCGTAATATCTCTTTCTTCAAAGGTAATTTTCTGATAAAAGAATTCAACGGAAGCCATATGCAATAATAACGCGCCGATGGAATTGCTTTTTTCATCCAGTTGAAAGTCCAGTTCTTTTACAGTCAGTCCTTTTACAGAGGAAATTGTAACATCTCTTGCATAATTCATCATGCAGAGAAGCCTGCTTATATGAGGAGTGTAACCGGGGATATCTTTGACCAGGAAAAGATTTTCAGGTTTTATTATTTCTTCTTTCATATTTTGCGGATTCTGCCTTTAATGATTTTCTTAATTTTCAAAACTATATAGTTTTTAATATTAAAAATTAGATTTATTGATTTAAGCCGCCACTTCAACTGAATCACTGATCGAGGTTGGTAATTGTCTGTGACTAACTTTGGTTTCTTTAAGATACCATCCGTCTTTCTCAATTAATTTTATTACTTCCTTTACTTTCATAATAACATCTTAACATTAGAATTGAAATTATTTTCAGTTTAAAAATAGTAAGAATTATTTTAAAAAAGTACTATTAATTAGTTTATGAAATTAATCTAATCACACATACGCTTCCACACTCTCATTAGACATTAACCTTCTCGGATTATCTCTGGGTACTATTCTTCTCATAAAATCAAAGAATAATTTAGTTGTAGTGCAGGACGGACAGATGCCAATGTCTCCGTCCCATATTTCATCGCAGAATGCTTCAGGCAGGTTTTTATGAATCAGCTCTGTTGCTCTTTCGTGTACATCCCAGACCCATTGTGACTTTGGAGCGGGGTTTCCTTCGTATTCTGTTCCTACCATCGGTATGAACGGACTCATGATCGGGAAGATACCTTCAGATGACAAATAATCTATTCCCGTCAGTACTGATTCCATTGGTTCGAGTCCTACTACAAACGAACTCAAAGCTCTCGCAGGTTTCAGAAGATCTCTTGCTTCTTTTAATGATTCGATCCATCGCTCTCTTCCAACTCTTCTTGTTTTGCCGGGACATATCTGAGAGAATATCTGTTCATCCCAGATCTCGAGATTGAATGCGACCGAACTAATACCGCTCGAGCATAAATATTCCGTCTCTTCCCTGTTGCGTGTTGCAGTTATTGCTGTAACAATTGGAAAATATTTCTCCTCAAGTAAAGGTTTTAATCTTTCAAGTATCTTCGGCAGATTACCCAGTCCGTCATCCTTTGCAGCGCCGGCTGTCATTGCAAGATGAGAGCAGACAGGATTATCAATTATCGCTTCTTTTACAACATCATAAATATCTTCTGCTTCTTTTATTGTCACAATATGATCACGGTTACGCTGTCTCGCCGGAACTATATTACAAAACTTACACTGTTCCCCTTTTGCAAAATATGTGCATGCATTATCAAAGCAAACTCTCAGACCGCAGTCGCCTCTCATTGATGCGACTTTCTTCATAGACTCCCCGCTTCGTGTTTTCTTATCATAAAAATCAGGTCTCTTCGGCCATTTAACTTCACACAATTCTTTATTGTTTTTCATAAGTACAACGGTATCTCCGCTCTTATGAACTTTGAAAGGAGAAGCCGGACTGTATCTGACATCCACATACAGATCATGCGGAAGAAGCATATCATTAGGCAAAGGTCTGGTGCCGTCGCCTGTTCCCTTGTGAGTCGATGGCGTCATTTCAAAAACCCAGAATACTTTCTCAAGTCCGCCCTGACCGACAGTTGTCAAAGCCTCATCTGTGATGGTAAGTCCGTCTATTAAGAGTTCGGTTTTTAGTCTTATGGATTCGTCGAGTGTCATTTTTTTGTATTGTGTATTGAGTATTGAGTATTGTGTTTTAATCAGTTTTCTTTAAAACTGCCAGAGTGATCTCATCATTCATTAGATAAAGTCGGTTATTTTCAATTTTATATTTATTAGCATTTTCAAGTACAGAAAGAAAATCCGATTCAAAATTTCCCGGGCAAGCCATTCTTGTAGCTGCTATTGGACCGAATTTAATATTTTCCTTATCAGCAATAAAAGTACATGATATCTGATTGCATCCGCCGTTTCCTTTTACAGACATATCCTCAATACTGATCTCGATCGTAGGTAAACCTTTCATGTAATCCTTTTCCTGAGCAAAAGAGCCATTGATCTTTTCAAGCACCCATGTATCGTTAAGCTTGTAACTGTCTGCAAATTCTTCCTTGGTTTTATCCGAGAATCCCAGAGTCGGATCATACAATACCATAATCAATTCATCAGGATTTTCAAGTATAAGCTGATTTCCTGTCAGTTTATAACTTGTAACTTTTGCAAGAGCTTTAGTGAATTCAGTTTCCATTTCAATATCCGGACACATCATCATTGTCGAAGCTACTTCTCCGAATCTTAAAGTTCCGCCTTCAATAAAAACAGATCCCATGATCCTGTTACAACCACCGTTACCGCTGAATCTCTTTTGTTTAACATCAAATGTTAAATCGGGAAGTCCTTTTGAATAATCAGTATCCACTGCATCTTTATCTCCCAGCTTTTTAAGTATCCATGTTCTGTTCAGTTTATAATCCGGTACATAGTTTCCGCAGCCTTCATACTTTTTATAATTCGCGTCTCCGGGATTATTCAGTTCGACTATGACTTTATAATCAAATTTTTCTCCTGACATATCATCATAACATTCCTGCTGATAAATGGTCATTGTGAAAAATCCATTATCTGTTTTCTGAGCATACCTCATAATATTTGCATCCATTGCTTTTTCGCCTTTTACGGAACCAAGATTGATTGAATCACCATCCAGCACATTAAAACGCAAATACTTATCAAAAGCAAGATCCATAGACCAGAACGGTTCGTTTCCGTTTGCATAAAAATCAACACCGTCATTGAACATCTTCATCAGAAAATCTGAACTGTCTCTCTGCGTATTGTCAGGATTAAGATCCTGAGCTGAAATATTCTTTGTCATAAAAAAAATAACAAATATAAAAAAAACTATATTTTTAAACATAATATTATTTGATTTAATTAAAAATTTAATCAACTTTAACTGCCTGTGCCGGAATTACATTTATACTTAATTCATTGCCTGAATGGTAATCCCTGAGTCCTGCATTCTCTTTGATCACATCAAAAAGAAATCCACCGGTAAAACATTCAGCGCAGATCGGAGCATCAAGATCCCAGTATTCTTCAGTATTTATGAACGGGAGTTTTTCTCCGATTATTTCTGCAGCCTGAGTGGTTGTGTCCATCATCCAGTTAAATGTAGGCGGTCTGAAACCTTCAAACTGACTACCTGTCTCCGGACTAAACGGCACTATAATAGGGATGATACCTCTGTCGCAGCACCAGTGGACACCTTCAATAAGAGTTTGTCTCGGCTCAAGCCCTGCTATCATTGCCGAGAAAACTCTGCCAGGTCCGAAATGCTTTACTGCATCAACAAGAGATTCTTCCCAAAGCTCTCTTCCGATATTCTTATCTTTACCAGGCACAATAGCTTTCCAGTATCCTTTATCAAAGACTTCAAAGTTAAATGAAACCGAATGAAGTCCAAGATCATGAAGTAACTTCACTTCTTCTATTTTTTTGGTCGGAGATACTGTCATCAGAAGTTTGGTTCTCTCTCTGTCATTTGTGTATGGAAATCTAGCCGAGAGCTCTTCAAGTATCTGAACCGTTCCGCCGAGTCCCTGTTTATCAGCCGGTGTACCTCTTGTAAGAATTGACTTAGGATCAGTATGATATTTTTTTGCAGCTTCGATCACGTCTGCAACCTGAGAAGCTGTTTTTCTTGCATTTGAAATATTTTCATCCGGATAAAAATCCTGAGCCGGAGTTAGATTACAGAATCTGCATTCTGTCTTTGTTCTGAAATAATCACAGTAATAATTCCATGTGAAATTCAGATTACAGATTCCGTTATAAACAACTATCTTCTCGAAAGGAGTAAGATCGTTAGTATAATTTTTTGAGAATGGTGGAAGTGAAACAAACTCACCGCGGCATATCTCGTTATTTGATCTATCTTCTATGACTACATCTGAACCTGAGATCCTTAACCTAAAATTAGCTTCAGGATTTTCCCTTACCTGAACGAATACATCTTCAGGCATCTTTAATTCAGCCGGCAGGAAACATGCAGCTCTGTCTTTTTCCCATCCCTGTGTTTCCACGAGATCACTTCTTAATTCATTTAATCTCAGACCATTAAGCAGCAGGTCGCATTTTAATTTTATTAATTCTTTTCTGTCGTTCATTTTTTGTATATAAAGTTGGTAAAGTTAGTAAAGTTCATAAAGTATGTAACATTTTTTTTAAAGCTAAAATTTAAATTTGCTTTACAAACATTAAAAACTTTACAAACTTTTTATCTAATTAAAAAAAGTCCCGCAAAGAATTACTTTCACGGGACTTCGTTAAAAAATAAGTTAAACTCTTACTTCCACGATCCTGCCGGTGGGAATATTGAGTGTGACTTTTCACATGCTTTATCCCATGAACCTGCAGGCGGGAAAATCGAATGTGATTTTTCGCTGGCATCGTTCCATGATCCTGCCGGTGGGAATATTGAATGAGACTTTTCGCCTGCATTATTCCATGATCCGGCCGGTGGAAAAATAGTGTGTGAACTGGTTTTTACTTCGGTCATAAATTGTTTTTTTGTTGAAATGATATATTATTTGTTAACGGGCTTAACATACTATTTATTATCTGGAATTTCAATAAAGATTTTATTGGTTTTTAAATATCCGGAAAGTATATATAAAAAATATTTATCCGAACTTTAGTTCAATTTCCCTTACTTTTCTCATTATCCATGTGTTGTTTTTTCCGTAATGCTCATAAATTTTGATTTTCACTTCTTCGAATATGTTTTCATCATAGTTATTTTTTTGTTCGAAAAGCTGTTCTATAAAATCGCAAAAAGATTTATTGTAGGATTTCATTTTATCACTTACATTTTTATTTCTACTCAGAAAGTGTTTATACGAATCCAGTGAAAGTGAAAACGGATCATATTCATTAAGTTCGTAATAGATCTTTAGCTGGAGATTCTTGATATAAAACTTCATTGTAAAAAGATCAAACTTTATTGATGAAGTAACTTCAAGGGCTTTATTATATTCTTTTTTAATTAAAAGAATGTTAGCGCTGGCAAATTTAATAAGATTTTCTTTTGTCTCTTCTCTAATTCGATTTTGCATTTTATCCATGAATTTTTCGAGAAGATCAATTCTTTCCATGTTACCGGCCATTGAAATATATCTTATAACTTCCTGATCCCAAAGCTTTCCTTCATGTGTAACTAAAAGATCATTTTCAATCCTGAATTCATAAATTTCAAGAGTCTCTTCACTATGATTTATTTCTTTAAAATTATTACGGCCAAGACAATTTGATAATGTAATAAATAACGCATTCAAATCGTTTTTTGAAAATAGTACTGTGTTTTTCATCAAAGAATGTTTAAAATCCAAATAACTTTCTAAAGTACTGTTTTCTGAAACTGATAAATACATTTTATGATATACATCCAATACTGTCGAAACTTCATTCAGCTCAGGCTTGATTGACGAAATGAGTTTCTCCACAACGTTATTTGATGAAATTTCATTTAAGAATATTTCAATTGAGCTGGGTTCATTTAAAGAATTATGAATGAACTTTTGACCTCCAATATTATGATACATTATAAACGATTTTATAAGTATAAATGCCAGAAAATAATCCGAGCTGTTATGAATGTTTTTCTCATAACTTTTTGTATGAATGAATTGATTATCAAAATTCCATTTATCCATAAAGAGCTTCCACATCCATAAATAGAAATCTTCCCTTACAATATTGTTCTTAAAACTCATATCCAGTGCGGTCTTTTCTATGGTCTCAAATTTAGAAACATATAAATCCACAAGATTTCGATCCTCCAGTCCATATATCAGGTTTAATTTTTTTGACAATTCATCTTCAAGAAAGGATTCGATCACGGTAAAGTTTTCAGCAAGCCTTGTCAGGTCGAAAATTAAATTTTTCATCACCCCGTAATTGAATTCTTTTGAAGGGAACAATTTACTATAAATAAGTTTTCTGTCCAGACTTTCAGAATTAAATTCCGGTGAAAGTTTTTTTATTTCTTTCCATAGATTTATGACGGGAGTCTTTTTATTAAAATAAGGAGAGTTAACAAAATCATCAAACTTTTTAAGTTCCTCAGATGAAAATGTCTTTAATATTTCAATTAATGATGTTTTTAACATATATGTCTGTAGGTGAAAGATAAATTAAATTTATTGGTATTACGATACAAAATTCGGGTTTTTGTTTTTTAAATCAGATGAAAACCTGAAAAAACTTTCTTTGCTATATAAGTTAATCACGGTTAGTTTTGTAACAGTTCATTTAAAAACAATAACCCGGACAAGAAGCACGCGGGCTTCTTTCCTTAAAAGGCATGCCGGTATGCCGGGTTATTGTTTTAATTTAAAAATTTTAATCATTTATAATGAATACTATAAATACTAAACGCAATCAATTACTGATCATTTTATCTGTAATTTTACTTTCATTCTTTTTATTCCTAAGTTCTTCAATCGCACAGGTACTAAAACTGCCTGCAAATAAATCCGGGATGGATAACATTGTGCTGAAATCAGAAACTCCTGTATCTCCTATAATGGATAACAGCATAATTAACAGATCTCCTTTGAATAAATTTTCTGATAAAGAAAAAAATATTCAGGATCAGATCGAAAAGCTGAAACAACCCGGGAATTCCAAAGCCGATGGGGACAAGATGGTTCAGCTTCAAAAAGAAATCGAAAAGACAAATGGCTCCACCATTACACAGATTCAATCAAATGATTTTGGAAAATTAATTCCTGCAGACAGATCAAATCCTCAATTGACGGATAATCTTGATATATCTTATCTTATGTACGGAGACGGGAATTATGTGGCAGGACTGGCAGCCCAGGTTGAGCAGACAGGCGCTACTGCCGGAAAGATCTGGGTAGCAGTCGGAGAGTACAATGGTGATACCGGAATATTCGCCTTACCGGATTCAATCAAAATATTCTATTCAGTAAACAACGGAATATCATATAATCTTTATGCAACTATCGCATTCAGCGGCCATAATAAAATAGATTTTGACAATATGGATATGGAAATAATCGAAAATACAACCGGCCAGAAATATCTTCATATAGTTTTCGGATATTTTACTGACGGCGGTTACGGACAGAGTCTAATTGGTTATACAATTGTTGCAGCCCCTTCCCTGAGTTATGCAGGCACAACTTTTTTCCCGCCGGGATATAATGCAAACAGCAAATATACAAAAGCCAGGATCACTTCCGATAATGTAAGATACCCAGGCAATCCATGGGTCACAATTGTCATTACACAGGATTCTCTGGCCGGACAGGATCATTACTTTATGACAAAAATATGCAGAGTGCTGAGCCCATTTAGCGTGTCTCCGGCAATAACTTATCTTTCAAACAGTATTTATAGTGTAGCTCCTGGATATAATGATTATGTATTCACAGATGTTGCAAATTTCCATAACGGAAGTGATTCACTCATATTTGTCCTTAGCTCTTATCCGGGTTATGAAAATGGTTTGTATTTTTATAAAGCATTTAGCAATTCTGTTGTTTATCCTGTTCCAAAAGGATCATATATACCCACAGGAGACAATCTTGAAAATGCAAGAATTGCATCAAACGGAGGTACAAATCAGAAGAGCATGCTTATTACTTATTCAGACAATTATTTCAATACAGGAGATTTCGATCAGTGGTATCTTTACACTATTGATGCGAATAACTGGGATGTCGCTTCTCTGGATTATACATCATTTAACAATTCAAAAAACGGTGATGTGATCGGCAGAAGAAATGCTGATGGAAGTTTTTCAGTGGCTTTCAAGAATATATACGGGAACATGGAAAACGCTTCAATGTACAGCTTCAAAAATCTTTTTGCGACTGCTTACAATCATGCATTTAATACCGACTATGCCAACTCATCGGCTTCTCCTAAACCGCTTTTCAGATATGTAAACAATGACAGCTGCCTTAATATATGGTCATATTTTTATTCTGTTTCTTCAACAGGCGGATGTTCTGTATCCAATCTATATGTCAGAGCCGCCCTTGAAGGTTATTATAATGAGAATACCGATGAACAGAATGTATTTGCTCCGGTTCATATTCTTCTTGCAGAATCAAGTCCTCCATATAATATAGTAGATACCGGATTCGCTTACCTTGATGTTCAGGGAATGTCAAACGTTTTTACATTCCCAAAAGCTCCATCAGGAAATTACTATCTCATCGCAAAACATTTCAACTGCATTGAAACCTGGAGCGCTGAACCTGTAACTATATCTCCGGATTATTTTTCATTTTATGATTTTACCACTGATGCAAACAAGGCTTATGGCAACAATATGATTCTGAAAGGAACAAGATGGTGTCTTTACAGCGGTGACGTGAATCAGAACGGAACAATTGACCTGACAGATGTTGTCAGCATTTATAATGATGCTTCGGAATTTGTAGCTGTACTTTATGCAGTGACTGATCTTAATGGAGATTCCGTTACAGACTTAACCGACATTCTGATAGGATTTAATAATTCGACTGCATTTGTTTCTAAGATTTCACCTCCTTAAAACTTTTAATAACTAAATAAAATCTCTCTTAACCACAGACTGAAAACCTGTGGTTAAGAGATCCATTTAGTTCTTACTTTACTTTTTCTAGTTCCTTAATTTTTTCAAGAAGCCAGATCTTATTGGTGGCTTTATTGTCAGTGATCTCTTTTTTTAATTTTGAAAGCTCAAAAGCATTTGATTTTTCTCTGAGTTTAAAAAGCCTGTTAACATAATCGCTGTACTTTGCCTGAACAATTGATCTTGATTCGTTTGTTAAATTATTCTTCTTTATAAAATGCCTGAAAGTATCTATTGAATAATCAAAAGATACACGGTCATTAAGCTCATAGTAAATACTCAGCTGAAGATTCTTTATAAAAAATTTCAGCATCATATCCTTTGTCTGAAATTTAATAATGAATTCAAGTGATTTATCAAAATTCCCTTTATAAAAATTCAACTGAGCCATGGAATAATTAAAAAGGCTTTCACGTAATTCCTGAGGCAGTTTATCTTTGTAATCTGAAATAAATTTTTCAGTAAATTCAATTTTATTGTTTGAGGAAGATACATTTACTATTGATATAAAATTAGCCGGATGGATTGTACCTTCATGGTTCAGAATAACTTTGTTTTTAAATCCAATCTCAATGATACTGAAATATTCAGCATGAAAATCCAATGTGGTAAATTTCCGGTTTCCCAGACTCGTTAGTAAGCAATTATACAGATCCCGTATTTCGTTTTCGGAAAATAAATTGCCGTATTTCGATAGATCATTTTTAAACTCATGGAAATATTCAATGCTGTCATTCCGCGACAAAGCTTTATACATGCTGTAATAACATTTCAATACAGGATAATTCTTAAATGAATGCTCTTTAATATAATTCATAAAATTTTCTATAATTGAATTTTCATCCATTTCTTTCAGGATCAGATATGCAATATTATCTTTCACTGGTATGTTAAAATCGAGATTATTCAGAATGAGTTTATGAAAAGTGGAAAAGCATTTAATAAGAAATCCGCAGATCAGATATTCAGGCATTTTAATAAGCTCATCCCGCTTTTTAAACTGACTGTTTGACTGAAGGAATACAGTCTTTAATTCATAATAATCCCTTAGATTCTCATAATAATTGCTTGCAAAATCATCTTTAAACTTTTCAGAATTTTTACTGAAAGCACGTTCTGCAGAATCAAATTTACTCATCAATAGATTACTGAGATTTCTTTCTGAAGCAGATGTCATAAAATCCAGATCTCTCTGAATATCATTTTTCTTATAAATTTCCTCTGAGAGAAAGGATTCGCAAAGTTTATTCAGATCAAAGATAATATTCTTCATTATCCCGTAATTATATTCCTTTCCTGGAAATATTGCATTCCAGACCTTCTCTTTCTCAAGATTCTCATTCGACAATTCAGGTAAATATTTCTTTATCTCAAGAAACAGCATCGTTACGTTTTCTTTTTTATTAAAATAAGGTGATATGATAAAGTCCTCAAACTTTAGCAGTTCCTGTTTGGAGAATGTGCGGAGGATCTCAAGCAGTGAGCTTTTCAGCATAATTTCAAATTACAAATAAATTTAAAGTTTATGTTTAAGGATATAAGTTTTTCAACTGTCAACTTTCAAATATCAACTATCAACTGTTTTTCTTCTCAATCTCCTCAAGCTTTTCTGCCGTCCATTTTGCAGATGCCGGTTTCCATTCGGATATTTCTTTTTTCAATTTCATGCATTCATATTTGTCAAAATTTTGTCTGAGATTAAACAATTTTTTTATATTGGAAAACCTGATCTTGAGAAAATCCTTTTCTCTTTCTGATATGTGTTTATTATTATTAAGGTAATGTTTTAAGCTGTCATACTCATTGAGAAACATTTCATAATCATCAGTTTCATAAAGACATTTTGCCTTGTCATATCGAAGCCCGGGTTTTAAAAAAATATACGGTATGTCGAGCATTGATAAATAGTTCAAAGCATCCCTGTATGATTTGTTTAAAAAGCTCAACATGTAATTTATGTGAATACCTGTATTGACCTTTACTTCAGGATCAAGTTTGTCAATAAATCTATCAGCAAACGATTTAAGCATGTCAGAATCATTAAACAAAAAGCAAATTGAAATATAAGTTGTAAAAATATGAAGCGGAATCCTGTCATTTCCACCTTCAGTAATTACATCCTGATACACCATTGAATCTATTATTTGCAATATTTCCTTATTACGGTCGAGATTTTCAAATTTTGAAACCATTGCAGCATGGGCAAGACAATTATGTATTGCTTTAATATTTACTTTGGGAAGTATTTTCATATTCTCAAAAACACTTTTTTTAAATTCCAGATACTTTTCTTCGGTTTTCCCTGTTAATGCCTGATACATCCGGTAATAAATCATAACGTAAACAGAGTGGAAATCAGAAGTTACCGGTATCGACTTTACTATATCGTCGAGACCAGGAGAAATCAGATCCAGAAATTTCACAATGATATTTTCTCCTTGATCGGATTTTTCGTTAGAACCTACTCCCAAAGCATCATTATAAGCTCCGAATAATTTTATCAGAAATCCTGTAATAAATGAAGAATCCCGGCTCACCTGTAATTCCTTAAGGCTGAAATTTTGCTCGTACTGATGATGAAAGAAAAACTTCATATATAACATTGTATTTACATGATTAATGTGATCAATTATATTCTGTAGGTTCTCATTAATAACTTTAAGATCAGGCTCAAGGCTTAATGAATTATATTTATTTTTGTAAATTTTAATCAGCTTTCGGTCAAGCATTGAGCCCATCAGATATTCATTCTGCTTATTTTCGTCTGTGTTCAATTTCAGAATTATCATAAATTGTTCAACAAGCTTGTTCAGGTCAAATATCAAATTCTTCATTATGCCATAATTGTATTCCTTTCCCGTAAAGACTGCTTTCCAAACTTTCTCTTTTTCAAGATTCTCACTTGCAAATTCCGGAGCATATTTCTTTACCTCAAGAAACAGCTTTGTTACGTTTTCTTTTTTATTAAAATAAGGTGATATGATAAAGTCCTCAAACTTTATCAGTTCCTGTTTGGAGAATGTGCGGAGGATCTCGAGCAGTGAACTTTTGTGCATTGGGGTAAATATTTTAGTAAACTTACTTAATTTTTATGATTTTTTTCTAAGTATAAACACTTAATTGTAAAATCCCATCTAAGAAGGTTCCAAAATATTTATCTTAATTCCTGCGTAAATTAACACTTTTTTTATCAAAGTGGTAGTTAGATTCTGTGAAACTCGCCTAAAAGTTTCTTTGGAGAATGTAAAACCTTAGCATATTTTTGTATCAATTAATTAAAAAACTAAAAAACATTAAACAAAGGAGAAAAAAATGTTTACAATCAAATTAATAAAATCAATCTGCTTAGTAGTATTCCTGATGACAATTTCAAATGTATTTTCTCAGGAAAAAACTCCGGTCAGTAAATCTGTGTATCCGGCAATTCAAACAAGCTCTGTTCAAAAACCCATTACAGATTTATTCATTTTGCACAGCAGCGCATCAACATCATGTGATAACGTAACTATTATCGAATTTGAGCTGGGTGAAGAAGCAAATGTAGTGCTTACCGTAAGTAACTCTAAAGGCGAACTTCTTGAAACTCTTGTAGATGATGTTATGGATCAGGGAGATTATAAGATTCATTTTAAATCAGCCGGATTAATTGTTTCAGGTGAGCTGACATACAAACTCGAAGTAAAAGGTATCTCAGGGGTTAAGAATATG